>NZ_JAJPRF010000002.1:300000-510846 GCF_021206925.1 Rhodoflexus caldus
ACAGAAAAGTTTTAATACTGCATCGCAACTGAAAATCAGGCCGTTGCAAACTTTCGTAAAGCACGATAAATGCTTCCTGATAAATATCTTTGGCTTCATCTTCCGTTCCGCTATTGACCAGCACAAGGTGCAACACCATCGGAAAATAAAGTTTGTATATCCTGCTCATAACCGCCTCGTTATTTTCGCGAAGCGCTTTGACAAAGCTCTCTTCGTTAAACAAGGCAGTTTTTTTCATCGCTACTTTCATTAATACGTTTAGATAGGGATAAGTAACCCCCAAAGGAAAAAAATTTTGTAATAATTTTGTCTGAAACCTGTCAAGATGAATCTTCAACGCATCCGACATACAAATATAATCAAACAAAAGGCAGCAGAATTGGGCTTTGATTTTTGCGGTATATCGGCTGCAACTTTTTTGGAGGAAGAGGCGCCGCGGTTAGAAAAATGGCTCAATCGGCACATGCACGGGCAGATGAGTTACATGGAAAATCATTTTGACAAACGTTTAGACCCTCGCCTGCTGGTGCCCGGGGCAAAGTCGGTAGTATCGTTGCTCTACAACTATTATCCCGTCAAAAAAATACTGCACCAAGACGATGAACTGAAAATATCTAAATACGCCTACGGCACTGATTATCACTTTGTTATTAAAGACAAGTTAAAGTCGTTATTAGAGGCTTTGCGTCAGGAAATCGGCGATATTGACGGGCGCGTTTTTGTAGATTCTGCCCCTGTGATGGACAAGGCTTGGGCAGCCCGCAGCGGCGCAGGATGGCTTGGTAAGCACACCAATATCATCAACAGAAAACTGGGCAGTTTTTTCTTTATCGCCGAACTGATTATTGACCTTGATTTAGAGCCTGATGCACCCACCAAAGACTATTGCGGCACCTGCACGCGCTGCATAGATGCCTGCCCGACCGATGCAATTGTTGAACCTTACGTAGTGGACGGAAGTAAATGTATCTCTTACCTGACCATTGAACTGAAAGACAAAATACCCGATGAGTTTGCCGGCAAAATGGACAATTGGATTTTTGGTTGCGATGTGTGCCAAGATGTGTGCCCGTGGAACCGATTTGCTGCCCCGCACCGCGAACCTGCATTTGAGCCGCACCCACATCTGGAACACATGAAAACCTCTGATTGGCAGGAACTTACCGAAGAACTTTTCAATGAGTTGTTCAAAAAATCTGCCGTTAAACGCACCAAACTGACAGGACTTCAGCGCAACGTGGCCTTTGTTACTGAACAAAAATAGTACTTTTGTTTAAACATTACGGGCTTTTACATGCTTCCGAACCTCATCAAAATCAACAAGTACAAACTACATACATTGGGATTGCTGCTTGGCTGGCTGTCGGGCTTTGCGGTATTTGCGCA
Source organism: Rhodoflexus caldus (assembly GCF_021206925.1). Taxonomy (NCBI): domain Bacteria; kingdom Pseudomonadati; phylum Bacteroidota; class Cytophagia; order Cytophagales; family Thermoflexibacteraceae; genus Rhodoflexus; species Rhodoflexus caldus. The sequence continues at coordinate 301,387 of NZ_JAJPRF010000002.1, forward strand.
GGAAATTCAGATAGAAATTCCCAAAACCGAAATTGCGATGAATGAATCGCTGCAAATCAAGATTTCGGTTATCAACGGGAAAGTGAATGATTACAGCAGTTTTCCGACCATTAAAGGATTTACCAAGTCCGATATTTCGTCGGGAGAGAGGCAGGCGCTCATCAGCGGGCGCTTGACCCAAATTTCGCAGTTGGTACAAAACTACCGCCCCGCCAAAGAAGGCACCTACACCATAGCACCGTTCACGCTGACCGTTAATGGCAAACAAGTGAGTTTTCAGGGCGCAACCATTACCGTAACGGCTTCTGCATCAGGCTCTTCAGCCTATGACTTCTGGTCGGCTCCCGATTTGGAACCTGAAATTGAAGTAGTACGCGAAGATGTATTTCTGGCTGTGGCTGCCGACCGCAAGGAGATATATGCAGGCGAAGGCGTAAATGTTATCATTGCTTTTTATGCCTTGCAAAGCAGCCCTTACTTACTGAAATTTCCCGATAACCTTTTTCAGCAACTATCGGCAGTTGTCAAAAAATTGAAGCCTGAAAATTGTTGGGAAGAAAACTTTAACGTTGGTGGTCAAATTATTCCGACAGTTGTTAAAATTAGAGGCAAAGATTACCAGCAATATAAAATCTATCAGTCCAACTATTACCTCAATCAGGCAGGTGAGGTAGAACTACCGCAAATTTCGCTGCCGCTCATCAAACTTCGTCCGGGCAATTACGGGCGCGAAGAGGCCAGAAATTACAGTTCAAAGCCTGTTAAAATCAAGGTTAAGCCTCTGCCGCCTCATCCGCTAAGAGAGAAAGTAGCCGTAGGTCAATTTAAGTTGGAAGAAAAAATCGGCCAAACGACGCTGCAAACAGGCCAAAGTGTCAATTATGACTTTCAAATCAGCGGACAGGGCAATTTTGCCTTCCTCCGCGAACCCGATACACGCCGCACACCTGCTCTTGAAGTGTATCCGCCCAATGTTCAGCAGCAAATTAACCGTGAGAACAGCCGCGTTACGGGCAGCAAAAAGTTTACGTACATGATTATACCCAATGAGCCGGGGGCATACAACATGTCGGACTACTTCCAATGGATTTTTTTCAATACCGAAAAACAGGCTTATGATACGCTAAAGCCGCAAATCAGCATCCGTGTGGAGGGGGAAAGCCGCACAGACAACAGCATCAGCAATACAGGCAGCGGGGCTTACTACGACAACATCTATAAATTAGACAACAGCCTCAGTTCTTTGGAAAGCACCGATATCTGGATATCGGTTATAAGTTTTGTACTTGCCACCTCGGCCATTGTAAGCCTTGTGCTTGTGCTGACAACCGCTTTGAAACGCAAATAATTAAAATGATGAACAAATGTAGATGTATTACATAAGCACTCGGATTTTACCGTTGCACGCTGCCGTTGCACGCTGCCGTTGCACACTGCCGTTGCACGTTGCTGTTGCACGTCGCCGTTGCACGTTGCTGATAGAAGTTCGCCATAAACCGCTCAATTACTACTTATTGCAAACAATCATGCTCATGAAAATACAATACAACGCGCCTGTTGTGCTGACCTTTGCATTTATCTGCACCTTTTTGGTGGCGCTGCAAGGTATGGGAATTAACCTGATGCCACTGTTCAGCGTTTCGGGGACAATGGATGTTACCAATCCGCTGGATTTTTTTCGGCTGTTTTCGCATGTTCTTGGCCATGGGGATTGGGGGCATCTGCTCAATAATCTGACTTTTATTTTGCTGCTGGGGCCTATTCTGGAAGAAAAATACGGCTCCTCGGGTTTGTTGATGATGATGTTCATTACGGCATTCGTAACCGGCGTACTGAATATTTTCTTTTTCTCGTCCGGTTTGTTGGGCGCAAGCGGCATTGTATTTATGATGATTCTGCTAAGTTCTATCGTGAATCTGCAACGCGGGCGCATACCGCTGACGTTTGTGCTGGTGGTTGTGCTGTTTCTTGGAAAAGAGTTTATCAGCATGTTTCAAAATAACAATATTTCGGAATTTGCCCATATCATTGGCGGCATATGTGGTGCTGTTTTCGGGTTTAACTTCCGCCGCCGTCCTACGTATTGATGCAATTTAAGGCCGTCTTTGAGCAAAAGTTATCAGATTTTATTACTGATAATCAACTGTTTACCACAGATGACCCATTGCTGCTTGCCATAAGCGGCGGCGTTGATTCTGTGGTGATGAGTGCGGCACTCTGTCGGTTGGGTTATACAGTAACTTTGGCACATGTCAATTATCAATTGCGGGGCAGCGAATCGGACGGAGACGAACAGTTCGTCAGGCAATTAGCTGAAAATCTGAATGTTAAACTATTTGTTCAACGATTTGACACACAGCAAGAAGCAAAGAACAACAAACAAGGCATTCAGGAAACCGCAAGAAAACTGCGCTATGAGTGGTTTGAAGCACTGCAAAAGCAATACGGCTTTACACATATTTTGACGGCGCATCACCTCGGCGATGCCTTGGAAACAAGCCTGTATCAACTTGCCAAAGGCTGCGGCATTAAAGGCATTCGCGGTATTCCGCTCCGACAGGGGGCAGTAGTACGGCCAATGTTGGCATTCAGCAGAGAGGAAATTGTACAATATGCACATGCCAACCATCTGCAATGGCGCGAGGACAGTTCCAATACAAGCGATTACTACACCCGCAATTTCATCCGTCATCAGATTGTACCCCTACTGGAAAAAATCAATCCCTCAGTTGTTCAGGGCTTTGCAGATACGCACCAACGATTGAGCGATGCCGCTTGGTGGCTTCAATTAGCAATTGCCGATGCCGAAAAACAGGTTGTGCATGAATCCGACGGCATTTTTTACCTGAATATCAAGGCGTTGGAGCAACTCCCCTCACCTCGTTTGTTCCTTTATGAATGTCTTAAAAAATGGGGATTTAACTATGAAACGGCAGTGCTTATCACCAAGCACCTGCACAGCCAAAGCGGCACGCAGTTTCTGTCTAATACCCATCGGGCAGCCATTAATCGCGGGCAAATTGTGATAAGCCCTTTAAGTAGCGACAAGACCTCCGATTCCTCTGTATCCATTCCAAATTTTGGCACTTATAGATTTGATAATCAAAAAGTTATATCCGTGCATTTAAAGCAGCCGAAAGATGTAGCCCTTCATAGCGGCAATCCTGCTGTCGTGTGGGTTGATGCTGCCGCTTTGGTGTTTCCACTAACCATCCGCTATTGGCAGGCAGGCGATAAAATGCAACCGCTGGGCATGCGCGGGAGCAAAAAAATCAGCGATATACTGACCGATTTGAAGATTGCACTGCATGAAAAAAAATCTGCCCGCGTGCTGTGTAATGCACAGGGGCAGATTTTGTGGCTGATTGGTTATCGTCTTTCCGAAATTGCCCGCATATCTGACGATACGGCTGCCGTTGCGGAAATAGCGATTCGTTAGCCTGTACGTACCTGCCTAATTTTTCCGCTGCTGCAAGTACCGAATAAATACTTTCCGAATGTCGGAGCGGATATCGGACTTATCGGTAAAAATCTGCAAATCAGTTATTTGGGGATTATTGGCATTAAAAAATCCCAGATTAAATTCTTTACCACTCACCAAAAAATCGGTACTTGCCAGTGTGTAGGTTTTTGTTTTATCAATCGGTTTGTCGCCGATGAGCCATTCGCCGTTAGTATTTTGCGTGATACCTGCGTGTACCAAATAGCCACCCAAACCTTTATTTTTAAGCCCGCCTTCCAGCACATCTATCAATAGCTCACCCGTAATTTTCATTTTGGAAAGCCCGCCGCCAAAAGGCAGAATGCGCACAATGTCATATTGCGTAATGTTACCTTCTAATTTGTCATCTACGCGGATGGAACCCGTATTGATGATAGCTGCATCTGCCTCGGGGATGGCGGCTTTTACGGCCTCCACAATCAATTTGCTGAGATTGGTTGGTGCGTTACGCACGCTTTTTTCCAAACCGTCCCATGGCTCGCGGGTAACAGTAACCACTTCGGAGGCATTAAATCCCATATCGCTGAAACTTTTTTCTGCAATCTGTTGCCATTTTTGCACGGCTGCGGCTGTTTTAGGCTCATCGGCCAGTGCAGGCGTAATGGCAACCAATCGGGAATTAACCTTCCACTTTTTGGCTTGCGGTGCTACCCGTAAGCGATGCAGATATGCCGTTTTGGCATTGGCATCAGCTTTGGCAATCACCGTTTTACCGACTTTGTAGTACATATTTTCATGGTCGTGGCCACCCATGATGAGCGACAGCCCGGGCAGGCGACGTGCCAACTCCATATCCTGCGCCAACTCCAAGTGTGTGAGTGCTACTACCGCATCGCATTGTGGCGCAAGCAGTTGATACTCTCTCTCGGCAGCAGCATAAAAGTCCTCAAAATCCGCATAGGCTTTATCTACCGGAATGGCAACGGCCAGCATACCTATTTTCAGCTTGTCGGTCTGTAAAATTACCGAAGCAGGCATAGGTTTGCCCCGCTGTACGAACGGAGCCGTTTTACCCTCTTTTTTATGTTTTAAATTTGCAATAATCCATTGGAAATCAGACTCTTCTATGCGCGACAGCAAATCGGCCTCATCAATATCAAACTCATGATTGCCAAAAGTAGCATATTGCACGCCTGCCGCATTCATGGCTTCTATCATCTGTTGGCCTGCAATGCGTCTGCCCTCGTTGCGCAGCGTTCCGATAACCGATGGGCTGACAAAATCGCCGGCATGAACAAAAAAAGTTTGCGGTTGCTTGGCCTTTTCCTGCTGATAGGCCGTAGCTACACGCGCCATGCCTCCTATCGTACCATTGGCCAGCGGTGCGATTTCATAGGTATCATTGATAGCAAAAAACTGCGCTGTATAGTACGTCCGGCAACTGCCCGATAACAAAACGACAAGCAGCAGCAACAGCGGTACAAAGGGGCTTTTTTTCATAGTAACGACACATTAGAGATGAAATAATTCAGCAAAGCTAAAAAAACGCTTATAAAGGATTGGCCGCCAATCTTAATTCAGAAAGAAATATGCTACCTTGCAATCTGTTTACGCATCTTTCTGCTGTTATTATTAGCCAACGCTGATTATATGTTACAACGCCAATTGAATATTCCGGAAACAGAAAAATACGCCCGCCGATTTGCCAATATCGTTTGTAATAATTTTTTCGCTCAAAAAGACCGAATCAGCGGGCAGGAAATTGTAGCACTGCCCATAGAAAAACAGGTCAGCCTGCTGGCAGTCAAAAATATATTTCTGCAATGGCAAAAAGAAACAGCCAATTTGCGCAGTCCTTTTTTTGATTACACATCGGCCGATGTGCAAAAAGCCCTTGCTGCCTTCATGAATGTTGTTTCTAAGCACATCAGCATTGGTAGGAAACACTTTGAACCCTTGCTGGCAGATGCCGTGAAGGAAACATTAGTGCTTACGCTTACTCCCGGCAGCTATTTCAGCGATTTGTTTGCCGAAAAAAGTCAGGCTGTTTCCGCAGAAACGGACATCAAACCATTGCTGAAATATTTTAAAGTCCACCGCCGCATGGCTGATGAGTTAGTACGCCGCATGAGTGCAACCGTCAGCCCGTTGAGCATCCCTTTTGCGCAGGAGTTGGTGCAACAAATTGCCCAACAAAAGGCACTGCTGGACAATGAAGACGAAATCATTGCCTCGCTGAGCAATACCCTGCTACTCGATAAAAACCAACTGGCACAGATTGCCTCTCCCGAAACACCGGAAGACCCGCTGGATTTCAGCAATGACAGCATCAACAGCATGTCTTTTGAAATTTCAAAAATGAGTTTTGGCGTTGAAAACGACGAGCCGCCACACAGTCCGCTGCATACCGAAGACAAAACCATTGTTCAGTCTTTCTTCAAACAAACGGCAAAACCAAGCTCTCAACCTTTTCAGCCGCCCAAGGAAGAACCCAAGTTTACACCTCTCAACAGCAAGTTTACAAGCGAGCCCGAGCAGAAAAAACCATCGCTGAACGAATTGCTGGCACAGCAGCAGACAAAAGCCCCTTCGGTTTCAGACATGTATAAAAATGCCAAAATACAGAGTCTCAACGATTTTATACCGCTGAACCACCGCTACAAATTCATTAACGAACTCTTTGGCGGCAGTACGGCCGATTTCAACGAGGCCATTACCACAATTGACAGTTGTAAAGACTACCATGATGCCATTATGATTGTCAAAGAAAAATACCTGCCCAAATACGGCTGGGATTTTTCCAAAGATGAAGTCAAAGAGTTTTACGAGCTTATCGGACGTAAATTTTAAACCCATATAATCACGCACCAATCCCCGAGGAATTAACATTCCTTGGGGATTTATTGTACCAATACCACTATGAAACTCAAAAGTTTAACTTTCTCACTATGCCTTTTGCTCATGCAATTTTCACTTGCTTCACTGATTTACGGACAACCTGCCATTGACCGCATAGAACCGCCCAACTGGTGGGTAGGCATGAAAAACCGGTCTCTGGAAATTTTGGTTCACGGCAAAAACATCGGCGAAACACAAGTTGCTATGAAGCCCTACGAAGGTGTAGGCCTGATTGAAACCGTGCGGCCGCAAAACAGCAATTACGTCTTCCTGCAATTAGATATTCAACCCAATGCCCGCCCCGGCAATCTTAGTTTCACATTTACAGGCAGCAATGGCACTTCGGCCACTGTCAGCTATGCACTGAAAGCCAAGCAACAGGCAGCCAGCCGCATTCAAGGATTCGGCCCGCAGGACTTAATTTACCTGATTATGCCCGACCGCTTTGCCAATGGCAACCCCGCCATGGACAACATAGAGGGTATGCGCGAAAAAGCCGACCGAACCGCTCCTTTCGGCAGACACGGCGGTGATATTGACGGCATCTTGCAAAAACTTGACTACATCCGCTCGCTGGGCGTAACAGCCCTGTGGCTGAATCCCGTGCTGGAAAATGACATGCCGACTTCTTCCTACCACGGCTATGCCATTACCGATTTTTATCAGGTGGACAAACGTTTTGGCGGCAACGAAAAATACCGTGAACTGATTGAGGCAAGCCACAAGCGCGGTATGAAAATAATCAAAGACATGGTGATGAACCACTGCGGCCTGTATCATTGGTGGATGGACGACCTGCCCTACCCCGATTGGATTAATCAGTTTGGCGAGTTTACGCGCTCTAACTATCGGCTGGCTACTATCTCCGACCCGCACGCCTCCGAATACGACCGCAACCTGATGAACACCGGTTGGTTTGATACCACCATGCCCGACCTGAACCAGCGCAACCCAAAACTTGCCAAGTACCTGATTCAGAATACTTTATGGTGGATTGAGGAGTTTGGCATAGACGGCATCCGCATGGACACCTACCCCTATCCGAACCCCGACTTCATGGCACAGTGGTCGGCTGCTGTGCTGACAGAATATCCGCAGTTCAATATTGTCGGCGAAGTGTGGATACACTCGGCAGCGATGGAGTCCTATTGGGTCAAAGGCACTCAAAATCGCGACGGGTATCGCTCCCCACTGCCCTCTATCACCGATTTTCCCCTGTTTGAGGCCATTGCACCGGCCTTGAACGAACCGACAGGCTGGGGCAGCGGTCTTTCGCGGCTCTACCATGTGCTGGCAGAAGATTTTCTGTACGAAAACCCCAACGAAAATGTCATTTTCCTTGACAACCATGATGTTACCCGTTTTGCCACGGCCGTCGGGCAAGACCTGAACAAGATCAAAATGGGGATAACATTTTTGCTGACCACACGGGGCGTTCCTCAAATTTACTATGGTACGGAACTCATGATGCCCGGCGACGGCGGCTTTCATCCCGACGTTCGCAAGGACTTCCCCGGGGGCTGGCCGGGTGATGCAACGGACGCCTTCACCCCAAAAGGTCGCACCGCCGCACAGAATGAACTTTGGAACTATCTGGCCGCATTGGGCAACTGGCGGAAAAATAAGAGCGTTATCCACACAGGCAAACTGACGCACTTCATCCCTTCCGATAACTGCTACGTTTACTTCCGTCACAACGAAAAAGAGGCGGTGATGGTGGTTCTGCACAACGGCGATGAACCTAAGTTGTTGGATACCAAACCTTTCACCGAAATATTGGGGCGCTTTAAACAAGGCAAAGAGGTAATTGGCGGCAAAATCATTAACGACCTATCAAAACTGGAACTGCCTGCCCACAGTGCCGTGGTTATTGAGTTGAAATAAAAACACATTGGCCATGCCTTTTTTACACGGCATGGCCAATATTGCAAAATACGCACAAGCAGCGATTGATGCTGCTTATTTGGCAAACGGAAAAGCCTTTAGCAGGTACAATCCCGATTTTTTGGAAGCATATTTTAATGATGGTCGGGCATTGTTTTTCAGCACCGTAGAAGAAGAAGCGATTTCATTCATATCTCCGTCGTACAATTTCAATACGATGCGTTGAGCTTTGCTTTCTTCGGGCAGGGCGATTTCAAAAGTATAGGCTATGTCCTGACTAAGGAAACAGGTCATTTGCTGGTCGCTGTCTTGGCGCAAGTTGAAAACGATGGTTTTTTCTTTACCTGCATTCGCTTCTGCTCCGCCGGCTTGCTTTTGTTGTGCAGTAGCCACAGAAATACTCAGAAAGAATGTAACAATTGCAAGGGTTTGCCTCAGATAGCTCATCAGATTAATTGATAGTTTTTATATTCAAACAGCCGCTTGCCTGTAAGTTGTTCCACCTTGGCAAGGATGCGGTTTTTCAGGCTCAGGTTTTTTACCCCCGGGTCTAAATTTACCTCCCAGTCGGCATTATTAATACGGTTTTGCATGACCGAAGGATGCGTTCCCTGAAAAAGTGCAACCGAATCTATGCTGCCGTAGTCATATAACTCATTGGCTTCCAACACATGGCGCGGCATATCCATATCACTCCAATAAGCGTGCAAATCTTGCATTTTAAGTTGTTGTTGGTAAGGATTTTTTACCCATCCGTAATGATAAATATGCGCGTCTATCGGTTTTACTTGCAATTTCCGATTATTGCGGCGGAAGCCTTGCGCGTCTCGATAGGAGCGTATATCTTTCAGGTTGCGAATAATGCGTATTTCGTGGCGATACCAGTTGCGCGAATCGGCTACAAACCGGTATGTGCCGTAGAAATGCGTGTAGTGAAACAGCAGCCCTTCAACGTTGCGGTCATTTGCATACATGGAGGCGGCATCTAAAATAGTACGATGGTATTTTTCATGCACTACTTCATCGGCCTGAATGTAAAACGCCCAGTCGGCATCGGGCGAAACCGCATCAAAGGCCTTGTTTGTCTCGGCGGCCAGCACTCTGCCTCCGGTGCGCAGCGACTCATCCCAAACAGTTTCTATAATCCTGATTTTGTCCGACGGGATACTTCGGATTAAGTCCAGCGTATCATCTTCCGACTTACCGACAGCAACAACCACCTCATCGCATACAGGCAAAATAGAAGTAATAGATTCGACAACCGGGTAATCATACTTAATGGCATTGCGAACAATTGTAAAGCCGCTGATTTTGGGGCGAAAAGGCGAGATACTCATTTAAACAAACGATAAACAAATTGCAAAATAAGACTATTCAATCGGGACAAACTAATTTTGTAAAAAGCAACCTATAAACACACATGAACATTTTGCATGTAATGTGTACGAACTTTTTATCAGGTTCTACCAATTACGTCCTCAGTTTAGTACAAAGGCAGATACAAGAAGGCCATCGCGTATCTATCATTACCGATGACGGCACGTTAGAAACGCAGGCTTCCTTGATTCCTTTCCCTATATCTGACAGGTCATATGCCCAAAGGTTTAAAAACGTTCGGTTCATTCGGCAATTTATTTTAGCCAACGATGTTCATGTGGTGCATACCCATTCGCGAGCATCTAGTTGGGTCAGCTATTTTGCCACACTTGGGCTGAAAACACCGCTTGTTTCTACCATTCACGGCAGGCAGCAACTGCATACATCTGTTAAATTTTTTGATATATACGGCGACCAAGTCATTTCGGTTTGTCCCAATTTGACCAAACATTTGATTGGAGAAGTGGGAATGCAGGCCAATAAAATACACGACATACCCAACGGGGCAGAGTTTGGCCTTATTCCCGAGCTTAGGGCAGATGCCGAAAACAGCTATCCCGTTTATCGCGATATATTGCTCATCGGGCGGCTTAACGGCAGAAAAGGCGAAATTGCCGCACAAATTGCCACCGTGGTTTTCCCTGAATTGCTGGCCAAATACCCCGATATACGCCTGTTTTTGATTGGTGGTGGCTACGAACAACTCGCTACGCCCTATCGCCATGCAATAGATGAACTGAACAGCCGATACAATCAGCGCATCGTAATCACAGGCTTCATTAATGATGTACCTAAGCGAATGCTTGCCGCCCATACCATCATTGGTGCGGGCAGGGTCGGTTTGGGAGCTTTGGCGCTGCAAAAACCACTGTTTGCCATTGGCGAAGCCTGCTACCACGGGCTGATTACCGAACAAAATCTGCAAGAAGCCATTGACTCCAACTACGGCGATATTTTGCCCACCAAAGATTTTCCGGGATTTGATTGGCAACAATTCCGACAAGATTTGGATAAATACCTTGCAGAAGACTCTTATTTGCCTTCCAAAAAAATCAGAGACCATGTAATCAATCTCTACGATGTAGAAAAAGTTTATCAGGCCATTCATCGCGTCTATGAAAAAGCCATTGCTCGCAGGTTATGGCCTGAACCTATCCCCGTGCTGATGTATCACAAAGTGCCGAATGAGCCTATTGAAAGCCGACATAAGATTTTCGTTACCAAAAGTACGCTCCGAAAGCACCTGCAACTCATCAAACTCAGAGGATTGCAACCCATTACTTTCCGTGAGTATCTGGCCTATGCCAAAGGCGAAAAATTGAGTAAAACCGCCCCCAAGCACCCCATTATCCTGACTTTTGACGATGGATACAAGGATAATTACGAAAACATGCTGCCTCTGATGAACGAATTCGGCTACAAAGGTGTCATTTTTCTTTTGGGGGATACACGCATCGGCTACAATTACTGGGATGCAGACAAGGGCGACCACCGCGACGAACTGATGAATGAGCAGCAGCGTGCAGCCTTCATACAGGCCGATTGGGAAATTGGTGCACACACCATGACCCACCCCAACCTGACACAACTCAGCAATACAGAGGCAATGGAAGAAATAATCAACAGCAAAAAAGCCCTTGAAAACGAATCAGGTCAGCCCGTACAGACTTTTGCTTATCCTTTCGGCTTTTATGATACAAAAATTAAACAAATGGCACAGCAGGCGGGATTTGAAATGGCACTTGCAACCGACAAGGGCGGTATGCACATAGAAGACGACCGCTTTGAAGTTTTCCGAACCAGTATTTTCCCGCAAGACACGTGGGTACAGATGTACAAAAAGACTTCCTCGTGGTACAGAAAATACTACAAATGGAAACGCAACATTTAATGATGACCATCACCGAACAATTATGACATATTCTTTTACAAGTTTTCTTTGTGCTCCCGACTCACAAAGCGAAATTACTCAAATAACTAATAATCAAATTATTGCAGCAGACAATACGAGCTATCCGCTGATAGATGGCATACCGGTTATGCTCAAAAAAGAGTTGATGGAAAAAGAGGATGCCACTGTTTTTTTTGAGAACTTCTACCAAAGCACCGAAGAGCCCTGGGACTACAGCGAACGCGCAGCCGAATTGCTTCGCCACGACTATGTAGTGGAACAAGTGGCCAATTTCAGCAAATTGCTGGGGCGCAAAGCAGTTATTTTAGACATTGGTTGCAGTTTGGGACACATTACCGCACGGCTGCACCCCTACGCCGACTTACTGATAGGCATGGATATTTCCATTACTGCCATCAAAAAGGCACGGCAACACTGTTTGCAGGCTGTTGCAGGCCAAAACAACCCTTATCAGTTTGTTGTAGGCAGCGCAACGGAACTGCCTTTCAAGAGCGATTTTTTTGACATAGTAGTTGCCTCCGATGGTTTGCACGGTTGGCATCTTTCCGATGATTTACAGGCAAAAGTAGTCAAAGAAATTTACCGCGTGATGAAGCCTGTTTCCTATGCCGTTTTTACGGACTATCTGCATCCGCGCCTTCATGCTAAAATTGAACCTACCCTGCGCAATGTGCCTTGGCATATTGACCGCATAGAACCGCTTTATGACCGCCTTTGGTATCGCTTTGAAAGCCTACTGAAAGCATTCCGACATACAGGCTGGGCACAAAAAGCACTTGCGGATAAATCTTTTGCGTTATTTTTGAAAGGTGTTGCAAAAAAAATAGGCAAAAGCCAATCCAAACACATAGCCGCCATTGTGCATAAAAAATAGAAAAACATTGAAAATCAGCGTTATACTACCTGTATATAATGCCGAAAAATACGTATCGGCTGCCATTGACAGCATTTTGCAGCAAACCTTCACCGACTTTGAGTTGCTGCTAATAAACGATGCCTCAACCGATAGCAGCCGTGCTATTTTGCAAAATTATGCCGCACAAGACAATCGCATCAGGTTGATTGACAATCCGCAAAATTTGGGGCTGACGGCTACACTGAATAAGGCCATAGACCTTTGCAAGGGCGAGTACATCGCCCGCATGGATGCGGATGACCTCTCGCTGCCGCAACGATTGGAAATACAGGCTGCCTTTTTGGATGCCAACCCCGATATCGGGTTTTGCGGCACGTGGACAGCCATTATGGACGCCGAGGGACAACTGACAGGCGAACAGTGGGTCATGCAACTCACTCCGGAACTTGTTCATGCGCGCATGTACTTTCACAACTGCTTCCTGCATACCAGCGTGATGCTGCGGCGCCAATATGCCCAATTGAAATACGATGCGGCCAACTACCCTATCCAAGAAGATTATGAGTTCTGGACGCGGCTTGTCAAAATAACGAAGGGAGCAGTGATTCCCCAAATTCTGACCTATTACCGCATCCATACGGAAAGCATTACCGCATCAAAGCAAGAAAGAGCACGTCAATTTACCCGTCGGATTGTGCTTCGGGAATTGGAAGGGCTGGGGCTGCAACCATCGCCACAGGAGTTTGACCTGCATTTGTCCATCGGCAATCAGGCCATCAGCCCTGATGAGGCATTTGTAGAAGCAGCCAATCTCTGGCTTTTAAAATTCCGGACAGCTTTTGCCCGACATTATGCCTCGCAACCCGCATTGAAAGAGGCCATGCGCCAACTGTTAGGTAAATTCTGGCTGGCCATTTTGACACAGGAAGGCATCGCTCCGCGAATAACGAAAAAATATGCCTGCGCACCACTTTCCCGACAACTGCTCAGCCTGAATCAGCGGCTGCGGTTGAAAATTAAGCATCTGCTGTAATCTTTCTGAAAATCAGGCGTTAAAATACCGAAGATTTACGCCGTATTCAGTAAATTTACACTTGATGTGTCGCAATAATCATTTCAAGAAATGTCCCGAAAATTAACCCTATTACTACTGCTATTAACCGTATTGCTGCCTCTGTTTGCCCAAAATATGGATGAGGCAGCGCGTGAGCGCACGGCATTTCCGCCTGATTTCTGGCAAAGCAAACAAGGTATTGCATACATCCGAAAAAACGCCCATAAGAACAAAATAACCCTATTGGTACGCTTCCGGCAAGAGCTGACCGCCGCGCAGCACTATCTGCTGGAAACCTATGGCGGCGAAAAAATCGGCTATCGGGGCAACGGCTCCTATCTGATGCGCTTTCCTGCCGAGGTACTTGCCAAAGTACAGGCGTTGCCGTTTGTAGCAGAAATCGTTGATTTTGATGCATTGTCAAAAGCCGCCCCCGAATTTTGGGAGGCTGTACCTGCGGAAGCTAAACAAAGTAAATCCGAGGTTTGGATAGATGTACTGACCGTTCCGCAAAGCACCCGCGAGGATATTGAAAACAACTTGCCCGCAGGTGCACAATTGCTGCATTATTACCCTGATTTTCAATTGGCAAGAATCAATATTGCCAAGAAAAACACCCGAAAACTGCTTGAAAAACCATGGGTTCTTTGGGTTGACTATGTGATGCCTGATGAGTTGAACAATCAATTTGGCGTAACTACCACCCGTGCAGGCAGTTTGCAGTTTCATTTGCCCCAACTGACAGGCAAAGGGGTCAATGTGGGTGTTTGGGACGGCAGCGCATGGATTGGCCCTCATGTAGATTTTGTCAATCGCACCTCGCAGGAAGAGCCGCTGATGGGTGAGCCTTTTAGTTGGCGCGAACATGCCACGCACGTATCGGGAACGCTGGCAAGTGCAGGTTTGCGCTTTATCTATGGGCGAGGGATAGCCCCCGAAGCCAAATTGTTTAACTACAACATTGTATCCACAGGCACGGCGGAAGGTTACATCCCTTTCAAGATGCTCAAAGCCGCTGAGCAGCACGGCATTGTTATTACACAAAATTCCTATGGCCCCTCGCATACGTGCAGTTCAGGCGGCATTCTTTACAGCACTACCAATCGCTCTCAGGATTTAGTGGCTAATGCCTTTCCCGAACTGCTGCACGTATTTGCGGCAGGCAACAACGGCGGTGCCTGCGGCGGGTATTACAATACAGTAAACGGTGCCAAAAACATCATCAGCGTTGCCAGCCTGAACGCAGCCGACCAGCGCATGTGGTTAGCTTTCATGCAAAGTGCAGGAGGCCCTACCCACGACGGTCGCCTGCAACCGCATATTGCCGCACCCGGAGTGGATATATTCTCTACCACACCCGACCATTTTTATGCAAGCAGCGGGTGGAGTGGTACTTCAATGGCTGCCCCTCACGTTTCGGGGATAGCTGCCCTACTCTATCAGCGCTACCGCGAGCTCAACGGAGGGCAAACACCTGCCGCCGCGCTTATCCGTGCCGTACTGCTCAATGGTGCCAATGACTTAGGAAACCCCGGCCCCGATTATGTTTTCGGCTATGGAAAAGTAAATGCCGTAAATGCTGCGGCAGCTATTACGGAAAATCGCTTCCTGACAAATTCGGTAGCTCAAAGTCAAACAAACACCCACTATATCAACGTACCTTCGGGCAGTCGGGAGTTGAAAGTGATGCTTTCATGGAACGACCCCGCTGCGCTCCCCGGTGCATCGCCCTCACTTGTCAATAACCTGAACCTGCAAGCCAAGTCGCCCTCGGGAACGGTTGTGCTGCCATTGGTGCTCAATCCTGCTGCGCCGGCAAATGTAGCCGTGCAAGGCGTTGATAACCGCAATAACAATGAGCAGGTAGTGGTCAGCCTGCCCGAACCCGGTATGTGGGAAATCACCGTAACGGGTGCAACCATTGCCATGGGCAGCGAACAGAGCTATGCCCTCACTTGGCAGTCGGAAGGCGAATTTCTTGCCCTGCGCAACCCTACCACTACCGAGCGCGATATTTCTACCGTTCATTGGGACAGCCGAGGCGTCCCGGGCAATGTAACCGTTGAGTTTTTTGACGGTTCGTCATGGACAACGCTCGGCAGTGTTCCTGCCTCACAAGGAAGATTCAACTGGACGCCGCCTGCCATTGTTACCGACAATGCACGCATCCGCATTTCGGCAACGGGTGAAAGCGGCGCCTTGCTTTCGGAAACCTCGCCCCCCTTGCTGTTTTTGGGAGTACCGAATATTACCCCCAATCCCAATATTACCCCTTATACGGCAGGTAATAATAGCCTGACCTTTTCATGGTCTGCCGCATTGGGAGCCGATGCCTACGAGATTTTATGGCTCAATCTGCAAAAAGGCGCATGGGAAGTCATTGCAACCGTTCCGCCTACTACCACCACCTACACGGTTACGGGACTTGAAAACGGAGTTCGGCACTGGCTGTCGGTAAGAACGCGCAATAACACCCTCAACGCATCGGGCATATTTGCCTATGCGGGTTTTGGTACACCCACGGGCGCAGGCGCAAGTCAAGACATAGAACTTGCACAGGTAACACACCAAATACCCACAGGAGGTTGCCTCGCACCTATGCAGCCGCTGCAAGTACTGATTACCCTCCGCAACAAAGGGACAAATCCTATCCCTGTCGGTACCGTCATACCTGTATCTTACCGCATCAACAACGGCACATGGGTTAGCGAAGACTTTACATTATCGGCAGAATTGGCTGTTAATCAGATGGTTGCCTACACATTTACACAAACATTCACCCCTTTGGCAACCGGAGAGGTAAGCATAGAGGCACAAAATTCGTGGGCAGCCGACTTGATTTTTACCAACAACAGCCGTACAACAACGGTGCAAATTCCGCCTGCACCCCTACCGATTGTCAGCGCAATGCCCGGGCTTAGTTCCTGCACCGTGCCGACATTGGTCAGAATTGACAACATTCCCGACGACGGCTATCAACTGGGAGCTATTGCGTTTGGTACAGAGGACATGAGCGGCGCTACTGAAATTACAATAAGTGATGACGGTGTTTCCGGTGCAGTACCCATCGGCTTTCCTTTCAGATTTTACAACAACTCTTTTGAAAACGTTTACATCAGCGCAGAGGGCTTTATCACCTTCCGCAGCATAGATTTTGACTACATCAACTTCTTGCAACGTGCTATTCCCAATACGCTGTTGGTCAATGATTTTATTGCCTTGGCTTGGAACAACATGAGCTTTGTGGCTGGCAGTAAGATTCGCTACCAAACCTTTGGCACAGCACCGCAGCGCAAGTTTGTGGTAGAGTTTCTGGATATGGCGCAGAAGAACGATAACAGCAAGCGCCTCAGCGGTCAAATTATGCTGTACGAAAGTTTTAACCGCATAGAACTGCACATTGCAAGGCTTGATGCCTCACCTTTGGCAAGCATTATTGCAGGTATTGAAAACCGCGAGGGTACGATAGGCTTTGCGCTGCCAAACATGAACAACCAAAGCATTGCCGGCGATATCATCAATCAGGCATGGGCTTTTACGCCTGTGGTCAATAATTTTACATGGTTAGACAACAGCAGCACCTCTACAGTGCGCCTGTTTACGGCGGCGGGCACTTACCGTTTCCGCTACGAACGCAACGGCTGTGTGATTGAACAAGACGTGGATGTTTGCAACAATGCCGACGTTCCGGCAATTGCATCCATTGCCGATGTTACCACGCCCGAAGATGTAGCAGTCAGCGTACCTGTTGCCATTACCTACGGCACCCTTTCGGAAACCCTGCTGACCATTACCCAAACCGGTGATAATCCCTCGTTAATTCCTGATACCAATTTGGTTTGGGTGGGCACAGGCGCAAGCCGACAGTTACAAATCACCCCCTTACCCAACCAAAACGGAGTTGCGCAAATCACTGTTACTGCTACTGACGGCATTAACACCGCCGCAAGGACTTTTCAGGTTACAGTTACTCCCGTAAATGACCCGCCCATTGTCAGCACGTTCAGTCTTGACTTGTTTGAAAACAGTCTGAGATATTTTAACACGACAATGTTTACCACCCGATACAGCGATGTGGAGGGTTCGCCCATGGCAAGCGTAAAAATCGTAACCCTGCCTGCCAACGGGCAGTTACTGTTCAATGGTACGCCAATTATTACGGGCACCATCATTCCTGCCGCACAATTACCGCTATTGGCATATAAGCCCAATCTTCACTTTTGGGGAACAGACAGTTTTCAATGGGTAGCCTCCGACGGTACCGACTTTGCCGATGTGCCGGCGCTTGTAAACCTGCGGATAAGCAAACGCCCTGAACTCATATTGCCTGTTCCGACTATTGATGCCATTGCCGATGTTACGACACAGGAGGACACCCCCGTTTCTGTTCCGGTGCGCATCAACTACGGCGACCTTTCCGACGAGCTGCTTACTATTCAGGTTTTTGCCGACGACTATACACTTTTACCCGTCAGTTCATTCCGATGGACAGGCAGCAATACTACCCGCCGCCTGATAATTACTCCTGCCGCCAATCGCTTTGGCAGCACACAGGTTACGATTGTTGTCAGCAATGGAAGAAACGGTACCGTCAAGAAATTTAACATACACGTACAGCCTGTAAACGATGCCCCCGTTATCGCTTCTTCGGTTATACGCGTTAAATCGGGACGGGATTTTGCGTTTACCGCCGCCTTTTTTGATTCGCTTTATCGAGATATTGAAAATGAGCCGCTTGCACAAGTGCGCATCACGCAGTTGCCACGAAACGGCCGCCTGCGCATTGGCGAGCGCCCGATAACCGATGCGCCTGTTGTATTAAGCAGAGATTTGACAGGGCGTTTGATTTATGAACCCTCACAAGGTTTCACGGGCGACGACGGTTTTGAATGGCAGGCTTCCGACGGCACCGATTTCAGCAATATGGCACACGTGCGCGTGCAAGTATGGAATACACCGCCGCAAGCAAGTACATTCACAAAACGCATACATTGGCGGCAGACACTAAGCCTGAGCTATGCCGACTGGCTGGCTGCATTTACAGACCCCGACGGCGATTTGCCTGCTGCTGTTCAACTGACGGGCGATGTGCAGCCGCGCCAATGGCAGTATAATAACCGCCCGATAGTTGCAGGCATGTCCTTGCCTTTAGACCGCTCAACTGTCATCGCCTTCCGACCTGAACGGGCTACGGGTACACTGCGCCTTTTCTGGAATGTTTCCGACGGTACGACATGGGCAGACAACTTTGCCGAATTGAATATAATTGTTCGGAATACCCCTCCTTCAATACAGGATTTCAATCTGGAAGGGACAGGGGACATTCGGTTTGCGGCGCGTTCGTTTGAGGCTGCCTATGCCGATGCAGACAATGACCCTATGGAAACGGTGCGCATCACGGCATTGCCACAGTTCGGGCAGTTGCTGTGGCAGGGTTTACCCCTAAGCGAACCCGTAACGCTTGCAATAACACAACTGAATGAACTGCGCTATATACCCCGCAATACGGCGCAACCGCAACCCGACCGCATCGGCTGGCAGGCATCCGACGGCGTGGATGTGTCAAATGCAGCCGTCATTCATTTGAACATTCAGCCTGTTATGCTACCACAGGTAAGTTCGTTCAGCAGAGAAGTAACTGAAAATCAAGCATATTCATTCAGCAGTGCTGACTTTGCAAGCAACTACAACTACCGCAATGAACAACCTGAGTTTATCCGCATCCTTTCGCTCCCTGCCTATGGTACGCTCCGAATAGGCAGCACACCTGTAACAGCAGGCAATACTTACACCATGCGCGAAGCGGCGCAACTCAGCTATCAGCCGTTTAGAGAGTTCATCGGCACAGACGGCTTCCTGTTTACCGCAGGTGTGGGTGCGGTTACAGCCACAACACCTGCCATGGTAACGCTGCAAGTCCATTTAGCACCTATTTCAGCACCGCAAAACTTGCGATTTGCTGTTAATCGCCTGAGTTGGCAACAACCTTTGCAGGGCAATATACGGCAGTACGAAGTGCAGGCGCAAATCATTGGCAGCGAAAACCTTGTGATTCAAACTTTTACTGCCGAGGAGAACTTCGCATTACCCGCCGAGTTGATGCAAGCTAATATTCGCTTTCGGGTGCGGGCATGGGGCTACCACAACAACGCGGGGCCTTTTACCGAATGGCTGAACCGCCCTTCGGAAGTTGTGGCCAATTTACCCGATGTCATTTCAGTACCCCAAATGTTAAAATTATTTCCCAACCCCGCATTGGCATATATTTTTCTGCAATGGCAAAGTATGCCCGGCGCACAAGTCAGGATAACAGACAATTTGGGCAGAGTTTTGCAGGAATGGCAATTACAGGATGCGACAGGCATACAGCGCATTGATATACAAAGTCTTAGTGCAGGTGTGTATCATATGCAAACCCTTTATGCAGGTCAGCGATATGTACATAGCTTTGTGGTTATAAAATAGCTGTACCTGCTTTGCCTTTTGTTTTTACAGCGTGCCGAATCGTTTTTTGGGGCGCGCTTATGATATTATTGCACTTGATATGACAGCAAATCTACGCTACCTACTATTACTACTTGCTTTCTTTACGGTTGCAACCTCTGAACTTTTTGCGCAGCCGCAACCGGACGGCACCCGCGGCATATATTTCAACGGCAGCACTTTTGTGCAAGTGCCGAACGATGCCAGCCTGAACCTAACCAACAATTTTACCATTGAAGCATGGGTAAAGTTGAGTGAAATACCGACGGGCTCTTCCGCACAAACCATCGTGAGCAAACGCGCCACCTCTTTGGGCGGTTATCAGTTCGGTATTACCGATGGCGGAAAACTTCGCCTGTCGCTGCCGGGGACGGCTGTACACATTACTCTCAATAACTACATCACCGATGTTAATCGCTGGTATCATGTGGCTGTGTCTTTCAGCAACATCATTAACGGTGTAAGGTTTTTTGTAAATGGCGCACCGGTAGAGCAACTTGACGGAACGGGGCTTCCCGGCATAGCAACCGACCCTATGCGCATAGGAGCGGACAATATTGGTTCAGGGAGTGATTTTTTTCTCGGACAGATGGACGGGGTGCGGATTTCAAGCTTTGTTCGCTATATCATCGGGTTTACTCCGCCTGTGAATCCGGCACCGGATATTAATACAGTAGCAGTTTACAACTTTGACGAAACGGCGGGACAAACCGTTACAGACCAAAGCATATTAGCCAACAACGGATGGTTAGGCACAAGTGCCGCACCGGAAACAAGCGATGCTATCAGGGCTATTCGCACCATCAATACCAACGACAGCGGCACAGGCAGCCTTCGACAGGCAGTATTGGACGCCAATTTTGATACAGATATCAACTTTCTGGATTTCAGCATTCCAAGCCCTGCACCGTGGGTGATTAACTTGACAAGCAATCTGCCATCTATCAACTCGCGGGTTATTGTGGATGGCACATCGCAGTTAGGCTGGTCGGAGACTTCATTGGTAGAATTAAACGGTGCGGGAATTTCCGTAGCTGATGCTTTGGGCTTTACTCTCGCGGCAGGTAGCGCATCAAGCGAAATTTACGGAATGGAGATTTACGGCTTTACGGCCGGGGCAGACGCGGCAGGCATCAGAATAGGAGCATCGGCCGATAACTGTATCATTGGGGCGGTGGATAAAAGAAACGTACTCCGAGATAATTTATCGGGTATCAACATTTTCGGCAGCATTACGGGGGGCACCATCGCACATAATTACATCGGACTTGATAACACGGGCAGCAGTGCACAAGCCAATACCAACGGCATTTTGATATCGCCTTCCTTAACAGTATCGGGTTTACAGATACTCAATAACGTAATTTCTGCCAATACCAACAATAACATTCGCGCCGTATCGGGCAACAACCTGATTATCAGGGGTAATAAAATTGGCACAAATGCAGCAGGCACAAGTGCTGCTTTTACACAAAATATCGGGATTTTTCTCGGAGGTACTACACTCAATGCAACCATAGGCGGTACGGCACCGACAGAAACCAATATCATTGGCGGGCACAACGGGCAGGGCATCCAATTGCTCGGCGGCGATAATCATACCGTTACGGGCAATCGGATTGGTACAGACCTTGGCGGCACAGCCAACTTTGGCAACGGCACCGGTATAGAAATTACTTTCAGTTCAACGGGAAACACCATCGGCTCGGCGGTGGCAGGCCAAGAAAACATCATTGCATTCAACGGCTTTGGCATCAACATCACCAACACAGGAGCGAATAACAACAACCGCATTACGCGAAACTCATTCTATTGCAACACAGGAGCAGCCATACGATTAGAAGGAGCCGGTTCAAATATCAACAAAACAGCACCTGTCATAACTTCTGCCAGTACAACAACCGTTTCGGGAACGGCAGCTGCCAACGATATTATTGAAATATTCAGAGATAACGCAACCGTTTGCGGTTTTGCCAATCAGGGGCGCGTTTATGTGGCAACCGTAACGGCAGATGCAGGCGGCAACTGGACTTACACAGGTTCATTTCCTGCGGGCAGCCGCATTACCGCAACCGCTACGGATGCAGCTAACAACACTTCGTCATTTTCAACAGCTTTTGCATTGCCCGCACCTTACACTACTATGGGCAGTGTGGTTTGGAATGTGAATGGCAACTGGTCGTTGGACGATGGCGTAACCGATTGCGGATGCAATCCTGCGGGACAAAACAATGTAACCGTCATCCTCCGCCATTTAGCAACCGTATCTAACGCGGGAGATATTGGTGTTAATAACACCATTGAACTGCAAGACAATGCCGAGTTATTCTTACAGGTTGAACCGACCAATCAAATTGCCGAAATCAGAACATCGGGTGCCATAACATCTGTGGCCAATTTGCGATTTGACTATGTGCCTGTGAGCAACAACGTAGTAGCACTCAACAATTTGGATAATACTAACCCGCTTGTGACCGTTATTTTCGGTGGCGGTGATGGTGCCATTCCTGCAAGGTTGGGAACAGAACTAACACCGAAGCCTTACCCTTCGGTAGTTATCTTATCGGGCAATAAAACCATGCAATTTCCTGCCGGGGTTGGTAATTACTTCATCAATGGAAACTTTTTCCTGAGTGGAGGCGCTTCATTAAGTTTTGATGCAGCCACTGCCGGTAATACACTGGAAATCAACGGTTCGCTTGCTACGGTAACAGGTGGCGCTACATTGAACGCCAACGACACAGAGGTTAAACTGATTATCAACTACACACTGCGCAACAGCGGCGGCACCGTCAATGGCTCTGTGGCAGGTTTGGAATTTTCAAACATTTCTACCGCCAACTATCAGCATGACACAAACGGTGGAAATATTCCGCTTGCCAATTGGGGATTAAACTCTTTCTGTAATGTTACGGGCGTAACAAACGTTATGCCCGGCGGTTGGGCGGGACAGACCTTCGGCAATTTGATATGGAACTGTGGCAATCAGAGTACCTATCTGGCTTTTAATGCCGATTTTGAGGTGGCGGGTACGTTCAGCGTTATTACTACGCGCAACCCCTCGTTCCCGTTAGGACTTTCAGTAGCAAGTACAGGCAGCTACACAATGAAAGTCAAAAACTTTGAAATGACTGCTCCAATCAACGATGCCAACTTTTACCCGTATGGTGGGGTGAATCCGGCAGATGTGGGGACGCTGGAAATCACAGGAGATTGCTCAATAACAGGCGGCGGCACGGGCGTATTAAGCAATATCGGTACAAGTCGCCTGCTATTTACGGGAAACACCAACAGCCTGTTGAGTTTCAACCCGGGGCTGACTTTTAACGGTGATGCAAGATGGGTATTTGAAGTGGATAAATCAGGCGGTGCAACAGTTGCTACCGCAAGTGATGTATCTGTTACGGTCAGCGGGTTTGGCACACCTGCCTCTTTCCTGCGACTGACCAACGGCATTTTCAATATTGACAATAACCATTCGGTAAATGTCAGCAATATTGAAGGCAGCGTCGGCATTCTGCAAATGAGCACGAACAGCCGATTGTTTCTGGAACAACACAATCCTTCGTTCAGCAACACGTTCAACGGCACAGTTAGTCTTGACCCTACCAGCCGCATTTTTTATCGTTCGGCCAATGAGCAGCGCATTTTTGTGCCGTCTTCGGGCAACTATGCCAACATCACATTAGATGGTGAAAATAACTCCACACCCGTCAGCAAAAACATAGACGGCAACATACAGGCAGCTTCTGTTGATATTATCAACAATGCCAACCTGAATTTTGAAGCCTCAACCGATGTACTGGTGCGCATCAATGGTGCTTTGACCAATACCCTTGGCCAAAGCACCATTACGCATAACATGGCAGGCTACAACCATACGCTGGAATTGCGGGGAACGGTCAATCAAGCAGATAATTTTGTTGTAACAGGTGCCGGTAACAGCAGCCATGTTATTTACGGCAGAACCGATGACCAACAAGTTTTTGCCTCACCTAATTATGTAGAACTTACCATTGACGGCGGCGGCACAAAAACACTGCAAGGCACCAGCGAAGTGGCCTACAAACTCAACTTGACCAATGGCAAACTACAATTAGGTACATTTGACCTTACCTATAACGGCACTCCCGCGAACCTTTCGGCAAGCAGTGCGGGATGGGTTGCTACCAACGGTTCAGGTAGATTTGTTCAGGGGGCAGCAGGAAGCAACTTGTTATTCCCCGTTGGCAGCGATGTAGCCTATCAGCCCGTGCGCTTGGCAACCGCTGTTGCCGGTTCTTCTGCACGCTTTGGCAACTCTACCCCCGGCCTTCCTGTCGGAAGCGTCGGCTCGTGGTTCATTGATAACCTGACAACCGATACAGACGTACTGATTGAAAATCCGCAGGGCGGTTCCATCATCTGGAACTTATCGGAGATTGGCCGCTACACAACTGCGTGGAATACACTTACTACCGCCTACCCTTCAACGAATGTGTATCAGGCTTTCTTGCCATCCACAGGCACAGTGCAGGAATTGGCAGTGATTGCATCAACGCCCGTAATACCTACACAACCCATAGGCAACAGAGGGCTGTACTTTGACGGTGCAGATGATTACATCAGTGCCGCCCCCATCGTTCTTTCCAACATGACCATGTCGGCATGGATTAAACCTGCTGCATGGGGCGGCGGTATTGTTTCAACCTTGGGAGAAAACGGAAGCGGCAATAACGGCTTTGCATTAGAAGTGGCAACCGATGGTCAGGTGGTTTTCAGTTTTGGAGAAGACGGCAACCGCGACTGGATATTTTCAGGTTTGACCAATGTTGTACCTGTCAATCAGTGGAGTCATGTTGCGGGCACCTACGAAGCGGCAACCAATACCATGCGCCTGTTCGTGAATGGCGTAGAAGTTGCTAACGGTCTTTCATTTCGCACCGCAGGCACTCGCATTGTCAGCATTGGCTCTGTTTTTACTTGGGGCTGGCGTTTCAACGGACAAATTGATGAGGTGCGCATTTTTGACACCGCACTTAATACCCCGCAAATTCAGGTAAACATGGGCAGCGCCGCGGTGAACGGGGCAGCGGCATTCTGGCGATTTGAGGAAGGCACAGGCAGCACTACCGCCGATGCAAGCCCGAACAGCAACACGGCTTCGCTGCCCGCAGCCCCTGAAAATCCCCTCTGGGCACTGCGCGTCATCAATACCGATGCGGCGGGCGCAGGCAGTTTCCGTCAGGTTATCACAGAGGCCAATACGCTTGCAGGACGCAACTACATAGATTTCAGCATCCCCGATACCGACCCCAATTATAGCACAGGTGTATGGACGATTCAATCCTCCGTTGGTGTGCCTGACAACGTGCTTGACGGCAGCATCATTGACGGCTACTCTGCTTTCGGCTCTGCACCGGCCACAACAGGCACGCCTGCAACCATCGTTATACAGTTGCAACAGCCTACCGCAGGCAACACCTTACAACTGGCCGGTACGCAACCTGTAACGGTCAGGGGCTTGTCCATTGCTCAAAGCGTATCTAACGGTTTGGCTGCCTTGTGGCTTTCGGGCACGGCAGGACATATTGTGCAAGGCAATCACATCGGCGTAAATGCAGCAGGCAATGTGCCGTTCCCTGCTGCAACCAGTGGGAGCCTTGTGATACAATCAAGCGCGAACAATATAGTAGGCGGAATTGCACCCGCAGCCCGCAATATAATCAGCGGTGCAGACAACTACGGCATCCGCATAGACGGGTTTACCCCGTCAGCCAATAACCAGATTTTGGGCAATTATATCGGCGTAGCTGCCGATGGCACAACGCCTTTACCCAACGGCAACAGCGGCATCTTTATTAATTCCGCTGCCACAAACAACCTAATCGGCAACGGCGCTCCCACCGGAAGAAACATTATTGCCAATAATATCGGATGGGGTGTAGAAATTACAGGAGTAAGCGTGAACAATACCGTCAGCAACAATCACATCTACGCCAACGTTGCAGGCGGCATTTTGGTACAGGCAGGTTCTAACAACGACAAAGCAGCACCCGTACTTACTACCTTCTCCCCTACGCAGTTATCGGGTACATGCGTAGCAGGTGATATTGTAGAGGTATTTTCCGACAGCCCGCAAACAGGCACAACCAATCAGGGGCGGCAGTTTTTGGGGCAAGCAACTGTTGTAGGTACAACATGGACGCTGAACGGCACTTTTACGGCAGGAACGCGCTACACGGCAACAGCCACAGATGCAACAGGCAGCACTTCTCCTTTCTCGGCAGCACTACCCTTTGATTTTACCACCGCACAGTCGGGCAACTGGAACGACCCTGCCACATGGGCAGGAGGGAATGTTCCGCCTGCGGGTTCCAATATCACGATTGTAAACAGCCACACCGTTACGGCCGATGTCAATGTCAATATCAACAGCCTCATTATTGAGCCCAATGCAGCACTGAATATGAGCAACTTCGCGCTGACCATACCTGCCGTATCTTTGGGCGGTACATTGGACTTGGGCACAGGTGCGCATACGCTGAGTGCAGTTACCGACAACGGCGGAGCGGGGCAACTTATCGCCAATGACAATGCCACTGCCGCAGTCATCGGGTCGCTTACAGGCGATTTTTTTGATGTGGCGGGAAATACCGTCGTTTTTGCAGGTTCGGGCAGCTACACGCTTCCGATTCGCAACTATCCTACATTAAAAGTAACAGGCACGGGTATCCGAACCGTGCCTACGGGCAGCCCGATTGTCGTATCGGGGCACATTGTCAATAATGCAAGCGGCGCGGAGCTCAATATCAATGCAGAGGTTACGTTGCCCATTACAGGCCTTTTACCGCATCTGATACAAGGCACAAGCGGCAACACCCTCAGATTCAACAACAGCCTTACGGCTTTGGGCGATGTACAGGTTACAGGCAATGCCAACTGCGAAGTCAATGGTGTGCTGACCGTTACGGGAGGCTTATTTGAAAATCAGAATCCGCTGTTCAGCATCGGTACGGGAGGCGATATTACAGGCACCGGCACTTTCCGCAATTTGGCTACCGTGCTTTATCAATCGGCCAATACACCTTCCGTCAGTACGCTGAATGTCTCCACTGTTCCCAACCGTTTTATTTATGCCAACGGAACAGCCGCAGTAGCTGCCGTTAATTACGATGTATTGGCCATCAGAGGCAACCGTTTGAGCAATGCGGGCATTATTAGCGCCAATGCGATAGAATTGGACAATGCCGCCACCGCTACTGAATGGACGCTCAACAACGGCTCAACTGTCGTCATTAACGGCAATCTGACATTGGACAATGCCAATGGCGCAATACTTGATTTAGGAACGGGCAATGCAACCGTAGTGGTAAACGGCAACTTGCTGGGTGCTGCCGCCAACTCCGAAATACGCAGCTTCCCGGGAACGGGCAATGCACACTTGCTCGAGTTGAAAGGCGCAATCAACACGGTAGCCCTTTACGATGCTTCGGGCGATGCTACCGTCCGCTACAACGGTGCCAATCAGCAGGTGTTTGGCTCATTTGACTACATGTTCGTGGAAATTACGGGCGGCGGAGTTAAATCTTTGCAGGATGAAGCAAGCATTAACGGGCAGCTGCGTTTGCTCAACGGCAGGCTGCAACTCAACAACCACAACCTGACGCTCGCCAACCCGATTGTAGCCGACCAACTCACGGGCATATTTGCCAACAGTTGGATACAAACCAACGGCAGCGGCAGGCTGATTCGTCAGGGTGCGGGTGCGAATGTGGTGTTCCCCGTGGGAGATGCTACGGCAGCGCGTCCCGTAACCGTGGCTACTACCGCAACAGGCAATACAGAAGTTGCATTTACCAACACCATCAGCCCGACTGTTACGGCCGCCAATATCGCGGCAGGCATGTGGAGCATCAACTCGCCTGCCATTGCAACCAATCTGACCTTTGCCGGTGTTGGCGGAACGGCTAATAGTACTTCTGAAATTTACAGTTCCAACAGCCCGTGGGTGTTAGTGCCTACGCTGCCTGCAAGGCCGCCCTATACCACGGCAAGCCCTGTAACATTCAGCGGCACATCGCAAAACTTTACCGTATTTTCCAATGCCTGTATAACGCCTGTCATTAGCGCGGTGCAGGACGAAAGCGCTTTCCTTTGCTCGCCAACTTTGGGAAGAGTTACCATCCGCCTGCAAGAAGCCTCTGTTACCACAGGTGCGCTGTACGATATAGACCTCAACGGCGACGGCATTTGGGAGCGCACCAATGTTTTGCCGTTGAACACCTCTGTATTGTTGGCGGATAACTTGGCAGCAGGAACCGTTATTAATAACCCAAGGGTACGGGTTGCGGGTTCAAGCTGTGTTTCCGCCCCCTTCCCTTTCAATCTGACCATCAGCAGCAAAAAGCCTGTCATTCTGGCTGCGGAAATTACCCGCCCTATCTCATGCGCCACCTCCGATGGCAAACTATTGCTGCGCATTCGCAACGGTGTTGTCAATGGGTTTTATCACGTAGATTTGAACAACGACGGTATCAACGAATTCAGCAACCTGCGCCTCCGAAGCGACAGCACTATTTCAGTAGAAGGAATCGCTGAAAAAACACCGCTGCCTGCCGTTAAGGTAACTTATGCCATCAGCAGTTGCGCATCAGAGGCGTTGCCGCTGAGCCAAGTAATGCCCGATGCCATCCGCCCTGCGGTGAATTTAGCCGTAACAGGTGAAACGGAAGCCGACCCCGACGAAATCATCGCTATTCGCGTACAAGACATTCAGGCAGGAGTCAGCTATCGCCTGATGCGCGACACCGTACAGATAGGACAACCGCAAAGCGGCACGGCCGGAGCTACCCTTACTTTCAATACCGAACCACTCCTCCGCAACTCTGTCTATCACATCCTTGCCAAAAAAATTGACTCGGGTTGTGAGGTTGAGCTGGAACAGAAAATCAGTATTCGGGTGTATCACGAAGTAACCGATTCGCTCACATTGGTGGCACTTTACAACAGCGCCAACGGTGCAAACTGGCAACCCGTGTGGAATCTACGAACCCCTGTGCGCACATGGCACGGTGTAAGTGTTCGCAAAGGGCGGGTTGTTTCCTTAGGCCTGAACGGTAAAGGGCTGGCAGGCATTATCAATCCTGTTTTGCAGTTACCCCGACTGAACACACTCCATGTGGCTAATAACCGTTTGGAGTTTGATGCTTTTGAGAACGTGCTTCCTGCCTTGACAAATCGTGGAATGGCACTTGTTTTTTCACCGCAAGCACCTGTTAATGAAGAACTTACCATCACAGAGTTTGAAACCAAAACCGTAACGCTGCGCACTACCGCAAGAGGCACGCGTAATACTTACCAATGGTTCAAAGACGGCCGCCCGTTGACAGGCAGTACGGCCTCGGAACTCACCTTGCGCAACCTGAACATACGGGATACGGGCGTTTACCATTGTGAAGTGCGCAACCCCGAAGCGCCCGGATTGGTTATCCAACGCCGCCGCATTACGCTGAATGTGCTGCAATACATGCGCTCACAAACCGATTCGTTAGTGCTGGTAGAGCTTTACCGCACACTCGGCGGCGATAACTGGATTCAGCGTTTTGACTTCCGCAATCCTGTGGCTACTTGGCCGGGTATTCAGACCACCAACGGACGCGTAACGGGTATTAACCTGTCCAACAACAACCTCACAGGTGAAATTCCCGATATTTTCATTGAACTGCGCGGGCTGGGCATTCTGGACGATTTGGAGTACCTCAACCTGTCTAATAACAAAATCACGGGGCGCATTCCCGAATCGCTGACCAACCACCGCAAACTCACCTATTTAGACCTGAGTTTCAATCTTTTAGAAGGAGATATTCCTGCTTATATCGGTGCTTTTGCAGAATTGCGCACCCTTTGGCTGTCGGGCAATCGCTTTACAAGCCTGCCGCGTGAAATTGGGCAGTTGAGCAAGCTCACCAACCTGCTGCTGGACGGCAACCTGCTGGCACAAATCCCCGATGAAATCGGGCAGTTGCGCAACCTGCAAATTCTGCGCATGAGCGGCAACCGCCTGCGTACCGTTCCCTCATCCGTCTCAGGTACTTTTGGCAGCCTGAAAATATTGGGTCTGGCAGACAACAACATAGAGTCGCTTCCTGCTGTTTTTGAAAGCCTGCCTGATGGATTGGAGCAACTGCTGCTGCACAATAACCGCCTGTCGGTTGTACCGCTCAACACTGCCGACCGACCGCGCCTGCAACTGCTTACCATCTATGGCAACCGCATGGACTTTGGCCTCATTGAGCCGCTGATGCTTCGTTTCCGCGACCGTCGGAGTGCGGCAGAAGTGCTCTATGCGCCACAAGCACCCATCGGAACAGCAGGTGAACTGACCGTACAAAACGGACAGGCATTTACCCTGACCATCCGCACAGGAGGCACGGCCAACCGCTACCGATGGTTCAAAGACAATAATCCGGTGGACAATGACTTAAACATTGCAGATTATACCATCGCGCGTTCGCAAGCCGATGATACGGGCAGCTATCGGGTACAAGTTACCAACCCCAACGCCCCCGATTTGACCTTGGTAAGCCTTCCTGTGCAAGTGCAAATAACTTGTGCTACGGCAGCAACTTTTACCATACGTGCACAAGGGGCTACCGAACTCTGCGGTAATGAACCTTTTACCACTGTTTTGCAAGTAACGGGCATGGAAAATGCCGCTGAAATCCGCTGGTTACGCAATGGCAGTCTGCTGGCAGGCGTGCAAGGGCGCAACTTTACCCCGCAAACAGCAGGCAGATATCGCGCAATGGTACGCACCGAAGGCGCTAACTGTTTTGCTGTCAGCAGTAACGAAATTGAGATTCAGATATCGGAAAATATCAGTACGGCACTGACAGTGGCACAAGGCGGCAGGCTGTTTGTACAAGTGGCAGGCAATCCCGCCGTACAGCGCTATGAGTGGTTCCGCAATGGTCAGTTGATAGCCTCCACTATCTCACGTGAGTTTACCGCCGAGCAGGCAGGCAATTACAGCGTCAGCCTGATTACTTCCAACGGTTGTCGCTTTACTTCTGCGGTAGTTGCTGTGGATAATACCATCGTCGGCATAGAAGAGTGGCCGACAGTGGTTCCTTTGCGCTTGTACCCCAACCCTGCCCGCGACCAATTACAGATTCAAAGTTCATTGCTGAAAATAGAAGACTGTAAGGTATTTAATGCACTGGGGCAGCAGCTGTCCGTTCGGGCAGAGAAGCAACTGCCGCATGAGTGGCTGTTAGATATCGGCGGGTTGGTACCCGGTGCTTACTTGCTGCGTTGCCGCACCCAGCAAGGCGACATATGGCTGAAATGGATTAAGGAGTAGGCGGTGGCGTATTTTCTCGCTCAAACTCTTCAATCAGGCAGGTTTTATCTACTATCTGATGAATCATTTCATCCAGTTGGGTGATGCTTATGTGTAATTTGTCCATAACCTCTTTGTTGAAGGGATCATTCAGGTCGTCATAATTAAAAATACTGAGCAAGCCCATGATATTGGCTACAGGCCTTCTGATTTCGTGCGACTGTATGTAGGCAATTTCTTTGAGTACCGCGTTTTGCTTCTCTATGTAGCTCACATACTTTTTAAGGTCTGTGATATCTGCCAGCAAAATGGTAACGCCTATTATCTGCTCTTCTTCGTAAACAGGGTTGTACTCCACACGAAACCAGCGGGAAGGTGCAAATGCTTCATGGAAAAACTCGCGTTCCATTACAAAAGACTTGCCTTGCAACACTTGCTCAAAAATCTGTTCAAAGCCGGCCAGTTCTTCCTTGGTACGGAAATATTGCTTAAAGTTCTCTCCTGCAATTAATTCCCGCCCGTGCAGTATCTGTGCGTTGCGGGCTGCCATCTTGTTGAAAAACAGCAGATTAGCCTGCGTATCCAGAAAAAATATCACCTGTCCGGTATTGTCAAAAATGGCCTTTAACTGTTGCTGTTTGTTTTGCAGGCGATATTGCGAAGAGGCTATCTCTTCCGATTGACTCCGCAACTCCTCGTTTTGCTGTGCCAACTCCTCATTGAGTTCTTGCAGTTGTGCATTGGCTTGTCTTACTTCCTGAACCTTCTCCTCAACTTTCAAGTTCAATTCCGCATTTTGGACTTCCAACTGCGCACTCTGATTCGCAATTTGCTCAATCAGAAAATTGCGGAAATTATGTGCCTGTTGAATTTCGGAGTTGTCCCACCGCACCGCACGATTGCGCACCGTTTCTTCCCACTTCTCAAAGGACTTGCGCGGGCTGAGGCGAAAACCGTCCTCGCCGGGCAATAGCAATACTTTTTCCGCAGGATTGCCGCCCCACGTAATCGTTTGTATGGTTTCGGGTTTAAACCATATGATGTAGCGCTTTTCGTATTGAGAAAGCCGAATGGCAAGTATACCACTGGCAACACTCGCGTGCCTGCCTGCAATGGGGAAATGTTTTTGCAGGCTGTCCGTATAAAATATATTCTCGCCGTGATAAGTGAATAACCATTGAACGATTTCCCGAATAACCTCTTTGGGTGGCAGCAAGCCCGTTCCCATAGAGTTATTCTCCCACCAAATAACAACGCCGGAAGCAGAGTTGAGCTTCAGCAGCAACGAAAGATCATGCAAAAGCCCGTTAATAACGCTGCGCTCGCGGGCAATGTGCTTGATGATTTCCTTTTCGTAGGACTGCACCTGAATATGGTGGCGTTGTGCATTGACATTTTCCACCATTTCAATCTGATATGCCGCAATGCTACCGACATGCTCCAATAATAAACGGAGTTTGCTGTCAATAAATTTTTCATGATAATGGTGGCAAGTCAGCAGCCCCCACAGCTTGTTATTGATGATAATGGAAATCACCAGCGTAGCCTTTACGCCCATATTTTGCAAATACTCCACATGGATGGGAGATACGCTCCTGAGAAATGACTTGGACAAATCCAAAGGCTCTTTTGTCTTTGGATTTATTTGCGGCACTATATCCACCGGCACATAATCTACGTCAGGAATCATTCGCAGCACATTGGTCAAGTAAAGTTTACGTGCTTGTGCCGGTATATCGCTTGCAGGAAAATGATGCCCAAAGAAAGAATACAGCTCAGGCCTGCGCGATTCGGCTATGATTTTCCCGTTCCATTCTTCATCAAACTGGTAAACCATTACCCGGTCATAGGATGTTATCTGGCGGACATTGCGGGCAAGCACATCACACAACTCGTTTACCTGATGGCAGGCTTTCAGGCTCTGCATCAGATGGTTGGTGGCACTGTAATAATCGGTAGATTGTAAATAAAATTTTCGGACTGTTTCGCACTCAATAATGAGCACTCCCTGCTGCCAAATATGGAGCACACTCTGGTAGCTCTTGCCGTTTTGAAACTCCAACTCAATCGGATTGATAAATATGAGTTGGTCTTTTTGCAGAGCAGTCGTAATCTGCAAAAGGGTGTAAGTTGTCAGCAAATCCGACAGCGGTTTGCCTAACGCCGCATCAGGTGTTACACCTATATATTCCTCCGTATTATTGCTGCACTGTGTAACAGTCAGCGTATCCACATCTACCGCCAGTAAAAACCCGAAAGGTTGAATTTTACCGGGTATATGGATAGGCTCACGGTCGCAATTAGATAAGTCTATAACAGTATCAGAAAAGGGCAATTCAGACGCTTCCATCAAAAAAAATTGACAATTATTAGTCTTGTGTCGATACAATAAACTTTTGTAGCAATATAACAAATGACAAGCAAAAAATTCATCTTTCATTCCGCTTTTTGTTTTCTTTTGTATATTTGTATCGCTTACGATATAATCGCAAAAGACAAATGAAAACAACTCTTATGCAAACTGTATTTCGGGTACTGTTAGGTATATTAATGGTATTGCCCGGCGTTGGTCATCTTACTTTCCAACGGCAGGAGTTTTTGGCGCAGGTTCCTCGCTGGCTGCCCAATGACCCTGCTTTTATGGATTTTGTTGTGCTTGCCTCCGGCGTAGTTGAAATTGCGCTTGGGCTGGCTATGATTTTCTGGGAGCGCCGCAAAGTTCAGGTGGGCATTGCGCTGGCTATTTTCTACGTACTGATTTTCCCGGGTAATATTTCGCAGTACACCAACGGCATCAGTGCATTTGGGCTGGATACGGATACCAAGCGATTGGTGCGCTTGTTCTTCCAACCCGTCCTGATTCTGTGGGCTTTGTGGAGTACGGGGGCGCTGCATTATCTGATAAGCAAGCGGCACATGTCAAAAAGGTGATTTGGCATCCAAAGGCTACCTTTGCCGAAAACCGATTAGCAGGCATGGAACACGACGGCACTTCGCTTTATTTGGAAAATCAGTTATGTTTTCCTTTGTATGCCGCTGCAAGGCTCACCAACCAGATTTACACGCCTTTTCTGAAAGCGTTAGACCTCACCTACCCGCAATATCTCGTGCTGCTGGTTTTGTGGCAGTTCGGCAGCCGGTCGGTCCATGAAATTGGTGAGCAACTGCTACTGGAATCAAACACACTGACTCCTCTTTTGAAGAGATTAGAAGAAAAACAAATCGTACAGAGAAGCAGGTCTGCCGATGATGAACGCGTGGTAATGGTTACACTTACGGAAAAAGGGCAACGATTGAAGTCGGATGCCATACACATCCCCGAAAAAATTATCAACTCGTTCCGCAACGATTCCATCAGCACAGAAGAAATTACTGACTTGCAAAAGACCCTGCACAAACTTATTCGCGTACTCGGCGAACAGTTGAAATAATGCCGAAATGCGTGTTAATCAGGTGTGTGGATTATACAAAAGTGCAAGAGGTTTACGAAAAATCGTTTGTATAAATTATTGAAAAACAAATATTTAAAATACCGGCAGGGACTTTGTCCGATGACAGATTTTCTAAGACTGTATCCCTGCCGATAGATGTAGGTAAAGGCAATTTAAACCGCTCAATTACTTACTTCTGCTGTCTGCGCCAAGTGTTGGTATAGCTGCCGTCTAAGGCTTGCTCTACGAACTCGGTTTCTGTGAGTTTGATGATTTTGTTTTTGCGGGGTTCGCCGCCAAGTACTTCGTTGGTGTAGGTGATAATATCGCCTTCAATGCTGATTTTATCGGGTCCGTATTCTTCGCCCACGTTAGACATAGCCTCGTTACCTGTAATGATAAGAGAAGCCCACGTTTCGCTGTCGTTGGGGTCGCCGGTTTCCCAACTGCCTTGCAGCATGTCTAAGTAAGATTTGGCAGGTGCTGCTTCGGTGGCGGCAGTAGCGGTTTCGGTGCTTTCTCCTTGCTTAGCACCGCCGCAGGCTGCGGCAAAAAACATGACGGCAACAGTTGTTGCCCAAAGGGTGATTTTTTTCATGCGTGAATAAAAGTTTGGTTGCAAACTACTTTACTTCAACAAATTTTTTCTGCGAAAAGTCAAAGCGGTATCGCTTTTTGCTGGTTGCTTCATCTTTTGCGTTGCCGTCATCATCTACTTTGGAAACTGTTTCCGTAATGGTGATAACGTTGTCCGAAGCAACAGCGGCATCGGTTGTGTAGGTGTTCATACCGTCTGAGGTACCGCCGCCTACCATAAACTCGCCGACAACTTCTTTGTTGTTTTTATCAAAAACAAGCAAATGTGTAAACTGCTGCCCGCGCAAGCCTAAGATACTGCCCAATACGAAAGTAAAATCATTGACAACTGCGTAGCCGTGTATGTGTGCCTCGTTCACTGCACCCTCTTCGGTAGTGGGTTGGATGAAGGTTTCGGGCGTTTCACGGTAAGGTGTTTCAATGCCCTGATAGTCGCCGTAATTGCTCAACAGGGTTTTCAGGTCGGCGACCTTTTTGGCTTTGGCACGCACTTCCGCCACAAAAGCGGTGTATTGCTTGCCTTCGTCAGAGGTTTCGCTTGTTGCTTCCGATTCCTGAACTACGGCATCAGCGGTTGAGGCAACTGTTTCTGTGTCCATTGTTTCAGCAGCAGTTTCCGCTTGCTTTTTGCCGCAGGCTGTCGTCAGTAGTAAGGCAGCCACGGCAAGGGTGAGAATGGATTGTTTCATATGAGTAAAAAGATTTGGATTATGCTTCAACGGTTTTTTGTTGGTTTTTGGTTGGGAAAAGTTTGCAGGGCACTTGCAGAAATTTAGCCATTTCTGCTGCAATGTAATTCAAACTGAACTCTTCGCCTGTGGCGTACATGTTAGAGATGAGTTTGCGCGCCTTTCCTTGTTTATCTATCACATATAGGGTGAAATAGGTGCTTACTACATTCCCCATTTCCGACCGGGCATGTATCTGCTTATCAGTTACCATCAATCGCTCAATCTCGGAAGTGGCGATTTTCAGCCCGCCCGGCATGGGCAGCGGACCAAAACGAAGGCGCAATTCGGTAGGCGTAAGTGTAAAAACCGACCGATTGACAAAGCCGTACAGTAGCCAGATGAAGTCTCTTGAACTGAGAACGCTTGCTACAATCAACGCGGTTTTTACGCTGTTGTATGCTTCTGCAACCTCAGATGAAAAATAGAATGCAACTACGATAAAGAGATAAATCGCAGCGATACGCATCATTAACACCTGATGGTAGGCGCAGAAAAAGTTAAGGCGGATAGACAATTCAGAACCTCGCCGCTCTACTTTTAGCTTGCCTTGTGCCAGCAATTTGTTTACATCGGTTGCAATAAAGCGATTATAAGCCATTGTGTGATGTCGGTATGGGGGGATGAATATTATTTCTGATGCATCAGCGTCATTATCTCTTCCCCTGTCGGCGCATCAAAATGCAGTTCCAAGCCGCTCCCGTAAACCATTTTTACTTTGATAGAAAAATCTTCAAAACCTTCGGTAGCGCAGCGGATGCTGTTATCTTTTTGTACTTCGCAGGTGAAAACTGCCTTTGTGCCGCCTTCGGTGAGGGTGAAAATAACGCGATTGCCTTGCTGTGCGGTGCTTACCTTAGTTGTGGCAGAACCCTGAAAAGTTTTAGGGTCACGGATTTGCCATTTCATGCCTGCAAAGGCTTCGGCAAGATGCTGCGACAAAGGTTGGCTTTCCGTAATCGGAACGACAGAGGCATCGGCAAGAAAAACAGCCACTTGCTGCGGCACATCGCCTACAAATCGGTCAATATTTTTAGCGCCGTCATTTTCCTTGTGTATAATCAGTTTCACGGGTTGGTTTTGCAGAGTAACTTCTACGGTTTGTTCTGCTTCCTGATATTCAAAAAATGCCGACGGCTTTTGCGAGCGGATAGCGGCTTTTTGCCAATTGCCTTTGGCATCGCTTACGTACACGGAAGTAGCTTCGCCTTTTTGTGTGTCCCAATAAATGTAATAGCCTGTGGCGGTGTTCAAATCATAATACAAGCCGCTGAAATTGATGGAAGAAGGTACTTTTTCGGGCTGTCGGTCGTCGCCGCCTGTTTCTCCTTCAAATGCAGATTCCGTGTCGGGTACGGCGTTTTCAGTAGCGGTACTTTCGCCTGTTTGGCTGTCTTGCTTTTTACCGCATGCAACTGCCAACATCAGCAGCGATGCGGCAAACAGCATGGAAAGAAATTTGTTTTTCATGGGTTGAAAATTTGATAATGATTGTTACGATTTAGAAAATAGGGCTGTCTTGCACCAGCGTAAACAAACGTTGCCCTGCGTTGGTGTCAAATGCAATGCTCCACGTTGCCAGATTGTACGGCATAACGGTGGGTATCATGCTGAAATTAGTATCGCCTTCGGGCTTGCAACTCATGGTAAAGTTGTTATAGACTTCGCAGTGATAAGTGGTCTTTTTGCTGCCTTCGGTAATGGTAAAATCCAAGGTTACTAATTCCATCGCTGTTTTTTTGACGCTTACTTTGGCAGTGGCGGGTTTGCCTGTGGCATCGTCCAACAATACCCATCGGCGATTAGCCAAAGCCTCTGCCCAATCGTAATGCGTAAAAACATCACCTTTGCCAATATCGGACTTCGCATCGGCAATTTGCATGAGCGGATATTGCAGTTTCTCGCCTTGCCATTGCACGTAGAGCAGCGGCAAATCCTGCTCGGATTGCTTAATCAGCGTGAGTCGGTGCGTTTTGCCTTGCAGGCGAACGGTCAGGCTGTGTTCGGCAACGGAATACTCCGCCATATCGTGTGAGGGGGACTCTTTCACGATGTCGCAGGTTTGGTAACTGCCGCCGTTCAACGAATAGCGAACCGCTGTCGGTTTGCCGTTGCGCCACGTAACGTGGAAAACATCAAAGCCTTCGCCGCGCCCGGCATATACGCCGCTGAAATCAAAGGCAGTTGCCTCCGTGTTGTGGTGAACCGCTTCGGCAGCTTCCGTATCGGGGAAATAGTCATTGCTTTGTGCGGTTTCTTCGGTAGCGGCGGTTTTGCCTTTGCAGTTCCACAGCAAGAGGGCAAGCAGGAAAATAGTTAATTGATGTTTCATTTTTGCATCATTTTACTACTGAAAATACGGCTTGCCGTTGGCAGGGAAAAATACGATGCGCTCGTTACATTCGGGACCGTCCCAGAGGTAATGCTTTTCGTTATAGGCTTTCATGTAAGCCATTTTGGCATCATTGCCGACAGGTGCAAGCGGAACAGTCAGGTGCGGGCAGTAAGTCATGCTATATGAGCCGTCTTCATTTTGTCCAAGCAACTCATCTAACGATTTTTTGCCTATCAGCACAAAGGCAGGTTGATTATAGCCGGGCAGCGATTTTTCTAACAAAATATCGTTCAGGACAAAGTGCTCGTCAAGCATCACGCTTTCGCCTTCTTGGGGGACTAAATCCAACACGGTCAGGCGGCTTTCGTTGGCATAGCCGTAGCCTTCTATTATCAGAAAAGCATTTTTTGTCCCTTTGTGCTGCAAGCGAAGCAGATAAGGACATTCCTTGCCGCCAAAAACATTGCTCACAATTACATCGCTTTGCGTAAGGCGCGTGAACCGCTCGGGTTCGCTGATTTTATCGTAACCTTCCGCATAGGTGTGTGCCATGCTTCCCGCGTTGGAATAGTCAATTCGGATTTGTGTGAAAACGCCCGCATCCTGTGGCTGACCGTAGAGCACGATGGTTTCGGGTTTGCCGTCGCCGTCCATGTCGTCCAGCGGATAAGTACCGATGAGGTTTTCAAGGCTTGAATAGTCGGCTGTTGCAACGCTTTCTTCGGCAGTTGTTGTGCCGTCAGACTCGTCGGTGCTTGTTTTGCCCTTGCAGTTCCACAGCAAAAGGGCGAATAAGAAAAGGGTTAGTTTATTTTTCATGGTGGAAGTGGTTACAAATAAAATTTCGGTTGAGTGTTTCGTACTTCTAAATTTTCTGCCGCTAAGTTTTACGCCAAGCGCGCTAAGTGTTCTTCCAACGATATTTCTTTGTGTACTTTGCGATTGAACCTTTGCGAACGTTGCGTTAAATAATGCGTTAGTTAATGCTTACTTAGGCTCTGCCAGCGTACCTAGTGCGTTGCCTTTTTTGTCAAACAGAGAAAGCATCCAGCGGTTGTCTTTCAGCAGGCTGAGTTTGCCGATGAACTCTTTTTGGGTGTACATCACATTGTCGTTACCCATTAGCACGGTCAAATCTTTGTCAAAAGCGCAGTAGAAAACGGCGCGTTGTTCGCCTTCACCAATTGCCAGCTCAAACATGATAGGGTCTTCCATCACACCGAAAGCTATCGGAATATTATCCGCATAAACATCGTGGGTGGGGTCGTAGAACTGCATACGCACACTTTGCATGGCAGTTGCCATCGTAGCGGTTGCAGGGTCTTCGTTGTCAAAAGACATGTTGTCTTCCTGTGCCAAACGAACCAGCGTGCGTTGGTTGTTTTGGCGCAAGGTGTTGAATTGCAGCGTGCATTTGTCTTTGCCTGTATGCGTCAGCGTCATTTCGTAGACTACATTGGGGGCTTTTTCGTGGTAGAGGCGAAGTGCTTTTTGCGGCATCTTATTAGCAGTCGGCTTGTCTTCCTGACGCATGATTTCGTAGCGCAAGTATTTGCCGCCTTTGGGTGCATGATAAACCGCGCTTATCATTCCATCTTTGGCATCGCATTGCACCATAATAACCTCTTGATTATCAGGCAATACATACAAGCCGCCAAATAAAAACGGCTGTTGGGCAAACAGCGGGCTGCTCAACAGCAACACAGCAAAAAAAGTGTACAGCTTTTTCATGGATATTTTTTTGAAAAAGCACAGGCTGCAATAATTTTTGCCAACCTGTGCCGGAAAGTGTATTTTATAGAAAGGGTTGAGTTGTTTATTTAATCCACCACC
The DNA here is from genome assembly GCF_021206925.1 of Rhodoflexus caldus. Classification (NCBI taxonomy): domain Bacteria; kingdom Pseudomonadati; phylum Bacteroidota; class Cytophagia; order Cytophagales; family Thermoflexibacteraceae; genus Rhodoflexus; species Rhodoflexus caldus. Next base: position 341,540 of record NZ_JAJPRF010000002.1, read on the forward strand.
ATTTACGCAGTTTGGTTGCCATGTCGGTCAGCGCAGCAGGCTCATCTTTCGTACCGATAACGGGCACAATTTCATCTATCATGCTATCGGCAGGGGCGGTCAGGTAGTTTAAATACATTTCGTTACCTATAAAAGGTGTGATTGGGCGCACATAATGACCAAATATGTAAATACCGGTGTTAGGGTCTCTTCCGTAGAAGCCAATGGCACTGCCTTCCATATAATCCGGGGTTTCATATTGTGTCAGGCGCTGACCTTTGCAGGCACCTGTTTCTATGCCTTCACGCACGCCTTCCACGCGACATTCGCAATAGTACAGTTCCTGAAGAGTAGTGGTATAAGTATAAACTGTAAAAGTTTTGCCATCAGGTGCAGGAACTATTTTCACACGACTTTTGGGATAGGAACCCGCCATCATCAAAGGAATTGCCATGTGCTGGTTTTCGTCTAACAGAAACTCACCTTTCCTCTTTTCCGCTACCAGATACAGATTCATAAACTCATCTAAGGGATAAGCAAAATGTGTGTCGGTGAGCTTAATAAACGGTGTGGGCGTGCCGTCAAAAATCACACTTTTGCCGTCGGCTGCTACCTGCCAAGTGCCTTGCTGAACGTCGGTATTCTGTATGCGCAGGTTGTAAGAGCCATTGCGGTTAAATTGCATCTGTATCTGTTGGAAAACGAACAAAGCCTTAAACGCTTCGGTCTTTTTTCTTTGCAGTTCCTCGCGTTGTGCGCGTGATAATTGCTGTGCTTCTGCTGCCTTGAACTTCTCTACCAGTGCTACTTCCATAGATTTCAGGTCGGCGACCCAGTTGTCTGAGGTCAGCCAAGCTGCCATTTGCTGCGGTGTTTGCGCCTGTGCGATAGCTGCCAGCCATAACAGGGCAAACACAAAGGTTGATAAAAATGGTACTTTTTTCATTGGGTTAATCATTTGTTTTGATTGATGATACGAAAGTAGGGGCTTACCGCGACTCTTTTTCGGCAAATGAGGATGCGCAACGGCTGTATGAGAATCCGTCAGGTTTGTGTGAGAATTTGATTTTTCGGCTTTTCCATGCGTTGCCTCAGTCATATCCCGCGTTCCCTCAACGGTGCTTTAAGCCTGTCGGGTGCTGTATAGTTTTGCTTCATCAACCAATCATTTGTAAGCACAATGAAAAGTTTCATTAAACAAGTTTTAGTAATCGCTATGGTAGGCGCATGGGCTGTCAATCCCGCCGCTGCGCAATTGAGCAAACTCAAAGAAAAAGTAAAAGGCAAGTCGGGAGAGGCATTGGTAAGCAGTGTACCGGCAGGTGTTGACAAGTTAGACAAGTTCCTAATTAAGGCAACTGAAACACAAGAGAATACACCGCGCCCCATGCTCGGATTTACGGGTTCAACGTTTTTGAGCAAGCAGGTAGTCTATTTCAATGTACTTGACAGAAAAGATATGGCTGCCAAGTTGGGCGTACCATTCTTTGGCACGGTTTACCGCAGTTTTCAGCTGAGCAACGACCAAGAGTGCCCCGAAGACAGCCGCGTGTTCTCGCCCGAAGAAAATACTTACATTTTCTACAAAGGCAAAAGCGACGACAAAAAGCCGGGCAAGACAATACCCAAGCGCATGGGCTATCTCGTATTTTATCCTTATGACAAGCAGATGCCTGAAGTGATGCTGGTACTTGCTCCTGATGCAGATGCTTTGGCCAAATGGCAGGGCGAAGAGGGCAAAAAAGCCATTAAAGACCTTGAAGCCAAAATTTGGGAAGTAGCAGGCGATATGGAAAAAGAAATAGAAAAAGAATTTATCGCCAAATATGCCAAAGAAGTAGAAAGCTACCGCGACAACAACAGTTTCATGGAAAATTCCATTGAAAAGCCGGGCAAGCTGCACTCTGAGGAAGTATTGAAGCAAATCCGCGAAACGCTGCAAGGCTGGGCAAACAATGCCTTCGGGGGCAATACCGAAATGATTGCTGTATCGTTGGTTGGCAACGACTATGTAATTTACCGCAACAACCTGACGGGCGTAGTTACCGGACGCGGCATACAAGGCAAGATGGCCTTTATAGAACCATCCCTGAAAGAACACGGCCTGTTTATGTACTACCCCTTTGATGCGGTACAAAACCACGACGGTAAGAACTTTTCAGGCGGCTGGACAGCGGTAGGTACGTCAAGCACAGTAAGCAGAGTTTGGAAAGAAAAAATTGCGTCATTCCAAAAGTAGTTTACAACCTAAACCTATTCTACTTACAATTCCATCAAACAAAGCTTCGCCGCGTGGGGAAGCCTTTGTTTTTTTACAACGCCTGTAAAACTTTCAGCAGCGCTTCCTTCTTGCGGATGGCCAGCGGCAGTTCGGTGCCGTCTTTGAGTACCACCGCCCCCGCGTCCGATTTTTCAATCCGTTTCAGGTAAGCAAGGTTGAATAGGTACGATTTATGACAGCGGAAGAAACCCTGATTTTCAAGCAGTTGTTCGTATTCTTTTAAAGTTTTGGCAACCATCATTTTCTGCCCGTTATTCAGAAAAAAGGTGGTGTAGTTATCCTCTGCCTGCAAGTACATAATCTCGGCGGTTTCTATGATGTGGATTGCCTCCATGTCTTTAAGCACCAAGCGACGCGCTGCGGCATTGCCTGCTTGCAAGTACTGCATCATGACGGTAATCTGTTGTTGCAACTGCTTGCTTTGAATTGTCTCCCCTGCCCGATTGATGGCAGCCACCAACTCCTCAGGGTCAGTTGGTTTAAGCAAGTAATCTAATGCAGAGATACGAAATGCCTGCAATGCGTAGTTATCAAATGCGGTAATAAAAACCACCTGAAAATCAACACTTTGCAATTGCTGTAACAAATCAAAACCCGTTCCGTCGGGCATGTCTATGTCTAAAAGCACCAAATCGGGGCGTGTTTCCTCAATAAGTACCTTGCCTTTTTGCACATTTTTAGCCTCACCCGAAAAAACAGCTTGCGGACAAAACCTGCCGATGATGTCTTTTACAAAGTTGCGTTGTTGTTTGTCGTCGTCTATCGTTATCCAGCGCATCAGGTAATGTATTTGAGTAGCATCTGCAAAGATGCTGCCGTACCTTGTTCCAAATCTCTGATGTGGAAAATTACCTTAAAGCCTGCTTGTTTTTCCAGCAGGCGGATGCGGTCTTCGGTAATGGTGGTAGCTCTGGAAATATGCTCTTTTCGGCGCAAGTGGCTTGCTGCCTGCCTGCCGATGCCGTTGTCCGTCAGTCTGATGAGCAGTTGCTCGCCCTTGGTTCGGATGTCCAAATGCAATTTGCCGCCTGTGGCAAGCCCGCGCAGCCCGTGTTCAATGGCATTTTCTACTAACGGTTGCAGCAGCATCACAGGGATTTGCACTTCGTCTGCATCTGTTTCATCGTCAATACTTACCTGATAGTCAAAGGGTTGCTCAAAACGAATACGTTGCAGGTCTATGTAGGCTTGCAGCGTTTCCAACTCTTCGGAAAGAACGGTAAATTCCTTTTCGGAACTGTCCAATACGCGGCGCATCAGGCGGGCAAAACGGGCAATGTAGCTGCTGGCAGTGAGGGTTTCCGCTCGATTGACATACTGCTGAATTGCCATGAGTGCATTGAAGAAGAAATGCGGGTTCATTTGTGCCCTGCGCCATCGCTGCTCGGTTTCCAACAATGAAGCCTGCATGGTCAGGCGGCGGTTGCGGTTGTAAATGCCGACAGCGGCCAATATCACAACGGCCAACAAAGCTCCGCTTGCCATCAGCACGTTGCGACGCTGGATTTGAAGTTCCTGTATCTGCGTTTGTTGCGAAAGTTGCGCAATTTCATTCTCTTTTTCGCTCACTTCGTAGCGGGTTTGCAGTTCGGCAATTTGCTTGCTGCGTTCGCTGTTGAATACACTGTCCGAAAGTTGTTTGTGGCGTTTGTACCATTGGTAGGCCTCCCTGAACTTTCCTGCGACAGAGTCCAACTCGGCGTAGGCCAAGTAAACCTGCGCCAGTTCTTTGGTGGCACCGATATTTTGGGCGCTCACTGCTGCGCTGTCGTAGTAATTTTTTGCCTGTTGCAGATTGCCTTGCTGTTTGTGCAAATCGCCGATGTGTTGGTAGGAATGAGTCATCAGATACGGCTCACCAATGGCTTTCTCAATTGCAAGTGCCTGCGTGTAAATATTCAATGCCTCCTTTGTATTGCCTTGCTTTTCGTAAATGCCGCCCAAAAAGTTCAGTGAATAGGATTCTCCCTGCCTGTCGCCAAGTTCCTTTTTTAACGCCAAGGAACGTTCTATGAGTTGTTGAGCCTTGTTAAAATCGCCTGATTGCGCATACAGGTTGCCCAGATTGCCGCTGATAACGGCCATGGCGGGTTTTGCCTGCAACTTTTCAACAATTTGCAGCGCCTGTTCCATGTATTGCAGCACCAGCGGATACTGTTGCAGTTCGTGATAAACGGCAGCCACATTGTTCAGTGCCCGAGCGCGGTTGAGTTGGTCATTTGCTTTGTTGAAGTTTTCGGCAGCCTTAAACAAAAAGTCCAATGCCTCTTTGTGTTGCGAACGGTCGCAGAGGATAGTGCCCAGCCGCATGGATGCCATTGCCTGCTGACCGGCAGAAAGTTTTTGAACCGACAAACGATAGGCCTCTCGCGCTGTTTGCTCTGCGCGGCGGTAATCTCCTTTTTGCTGCTGTGCACTTGCCAATTGCACGAGCACCTCGCACCGCGCAGTGTCTGAAAGTGTGGTTTGGAGCAGTTGTGTCAGGCTATCGGCTACACCCTGCCCCAACAGCGGAGCAACCCACAAAAAACAGAGGCCAAGCAATAGCGGCATTGGTTTGGTTGCAGGGTGTTGAAAGCCGAATGGCCGAATTTGTTTCATTCGTTAATTCATTGATTACTCAACCCTAAAAATCACCTATCAGCGCGGCCACCAATCCTGTCCAGCCACACTGGTGCGATGCGCCCAGCCCGCGCCCTGTATCGCCGTCAAAGTATTCGTAAAACAGAATGTGGTCGCGGAAATTGGGGTCTTGCTGTATGAGCGGATGATTGCCAAATACAACCCGCTCGCCTTTATCGTTTTTGGCAAATAATTTAATCAAGCGCTGCTTCAGGTCATTGGCAATTTCTTTGAGTGTGTGCATACTACCGCTGCCGGTCGGGTACTCAAACTTATGCGAATCGCCGTAGTACTCATGGAATTTGAGCAATGCCTCAACTATCAGGTAATTAATCGGAAACCAAACAGGGCCACGCCAGTTGGAGTTGCCGCCGAACATAGATGAATCCGACTCGCCGGGAACATATTCCACCGTGTACGCTCTATCCTTGAAATAGTACACATAGGGGTGTTTTTCGTGATATTTGGAAAGCGAACGGATACCATAATCAGACAAAAACTCGTTAGGGTCTAACATGCGGCGCAGAATGCACTTCAAGCGGTGGATGCGCAACAGCGACAGCATACGACTTTCGCCGCGTCCCAGTTCGTACCAACGGGAAATAAGGCTTGCCGTAGCAGGTTTGTTGCGCAATACCCACTCTAACCGACGACGAAAATCGGGCAATTTATCTATCAGCTCGGGGGTGAGTACTTCCACTGCCAGAATGGGCATAATGCCTACAATGGAACGCACTTTCAAGCGGTGGCTGCGATGATTGGCAGGATGCAGCACGTCATAATAAAACTCGTCCTCATCGTCCCACAAATCAATGTGCTCAGAACCCATGTTGAACATAGCGGCTGCAATGGCCAAGAAGTGTTCAAAAAATTTGGACGCCATTTCCTGATAGTAGGGCTTGATTTGCGCCAGTTCCAGCGCAATGCGCAACATATTGAGGCAATACATCGCCATCCAACTGGTGGCATCGGCCTGCTCTAAGTAGCCGCCCATGGGCAGGCTGGTACTGCTGCGGTCAAATACCCCGATATTATCCAATCCAAGGAAGCCCCCCTCAAAAAGGTTGTTTCCTTCGCGGTCTTTTTGGTTAATCCACCACGTAAAGTTCATCAACAGTTTTTGAAAAACAATTGACAAAAACTCCGTATCGCCTTGTCCGTTGTTGGCTTTTTTTTCAATATTGTAAACTTTCCACGCCCCCCATGCGTGTACGGGAGGGTTTACATCGCTGAAATGCCACTCATAGGCGGGTATTTGTCCGTTGGGGTGCATGTAGTACTCGCGGAGCATCAGTACCAACTGCCGCTTGGCAAATGCAGGGTCTATCTTGGCAATCGGCACGCAGTGAAAAGCCAAATCCCACGCCGCATACCAAGGATACTCCCATTTGTCGGGCATGGAAATCAGATTGGAATTATACAAGTGTTTCCATTTGTGGTTTCGCCCTTGTTTGCGTTCTTCCGGCAAATTATCGCCATGAATAGGGTCGCCGTTCAGCCACTGCTCCACATTGTAGTAATAGTATTGCTTGTTCCACATCATGCCCGCAAAAGCCTGACGCTGAATATTGAACAGGTCGGTATTGTGGGGTATGTCTTTGTGGATGTCTTCATAAAACAAATCCGCTTCGTATTTGCGCAATTCAAAAATATTGTCAAAATCATGAAAAGGATTTTGTGCAGATGTGATATTATTTAACCGCAGGCGAATGGTATGCGACTTACCGGCAGGAATAATCGTTTGATAGTGCAGCGCCGCTTTGGTGCCTTTCTGTTCCGGATTTTTAAAACGCTTATCGCCCGTAATGATGTAGTCGTTAATGGCATCCTTCGGAAAAGGTCTGTCGGGCTTTACGGCATCTGCCAAATGGCGTAGGCGGCGGTGATTGGTTTCATTTTCACAGAACAAAAGCTCGGGAGAGCCTTCGTAGTGCAAACGCATTTCGCCCAAATTCTTGTGCTGGATGTGCAAATAATTTGCTTCGGGGTCAGCAAAAAGGCTTGGTTTGTATTTCCACTCCCACGTTTCGTAGCCCCACGACCACGTATTGCGGAACCATATGGTCGGCAAAAAATGCAAAATAGCATCTGTATCGCCGCGATTAATGGCTGTTATTTTGATTAAAATATCCTCGGGGTCAGCTTTGGCATATTCAATGAAAATATCAAAGTAGGCGTTGTTGTCAAAAACGCCGGTATCCGTAATCTCATATTCGGTTTCCCGACGGGTGCGGCGCTTGTTTTCTTCCACCAACTGCTCATACGGAAATCGGCTTTGCGGGTATTTATACAGCATTTTCATGTATGAATGCGTCGGTGTGGAGTCTAAATAGTAGTACAACTCTTTCACATCCTCGCCGTGGTTGCCTTCGCCGTTGCCCAATCCGAAAAGCCGTTCTTTGATGATGGTATCTTTGCCGTTCCAAAAAGCGTTGGCAAAGCACACCGTTTGTTTCGTATCCGAAATGCCGCCGATGCCGTCCTCCCCCCAGCGATAGGCTTTGCTGCGTGCCATGTCGTGTGTGATATAGCCCCATGCATAGCCGTGCTGGCTGTAATCTTCACGAACTGTTCCCCACTGTCTTTCAGAGAGATAAGGCCCCCAGCGTTTCCAGCCGGTATTGTTGTGCGTTGCTTTCAGACGAATCGCTTCAGGATTGTTAGCTGTCATTTGTTGAAAGAATGTTTAATACAAATATAGTTGTATGCTCTGCCAATAGGCAATAGTTGCGCATATTTACGGGATTTCCAAACTTTATTTGCAATTGTTGATTATGAAACAATACCGATGGATATGGTTGCCGTTTGTTGTGTTGCTTGCCGCATGGCAAATGCCCGACAGCACCGGCAAAAGGTTACAGGTCCAAATCCTGTTACCCCCCGATACTTCGTGGGTAGAACTGCTGACCTTGGATTCTACCTTTGTGCTGGATGTAAAATATGCCACCACCGACAACTTTACGGGCGACGTCCTGTACGACTGCGGCAAGGTTTTGCTGCGCAAAAAAGTAGCAGAGGATTTGGTAAAAGCTCATCAATTGGTAAAAGCCAAAGGCTACCGCATGAAAATTTACGACGGCTATCGCCCCCTTTCGGTGCAGTGGCGGATGTGGAAAAAAACGCCAAACAAAAACTATGTGGCCGACCCGCGCAAAGGCTCGATGCACAATCGCGGCTGCGCGGTAGATTTAACACTTGTGGATGGGCAAGGCAAGGAACTTGACATGGGCTCTCCGTTTGATTTTTTCGGGAAAGAAGCCCATCTGGACTTTCCGCACAGCCCGCAGGTGATGGAAAACCGCCGCATTTTGCAGGATGCCATGAAAAAGCATAATTTTAGGACGATTAAAACAGAATGGTGGCATTTTTCGCACCGCAACCTATACGCAATCAGTGATTTCCCGATTCCTTGTCAGTGATTTATTAACCTCTTTTTCAGCATGTTACCATTAGTAAAAAAAATTGGTGCCTCGCTTGCCGTATTCAGCCTGTTGGCTTGCGGTACTGCGGAAAATACACAAAACACCGCTGCCACACAAGCAGAACCACACCCTTTTGACAAAAAACTGCCCTTAGACCAAATTAAATTGCCCAAAGGGTTCACCATCAGCGTTTTTGCCGAAGTAAACAACGCCCGATCGATGTGCTTGTCGCCTTCGGGTATCCTCTATGTGGGCAATCGCCAAGGCGATAAAGTTTATGCCGTTATTGACAAAGACAAGGATTTTCGCGCCGATGAGGTGAAAGTAATCGCTTCGGGGCTGGATATGCCCAACGGCGTAGCTTTTCGCAACGGTAGTCTCTATGTGGCAGAAGTAAGCCGTATCCTGCGCTTTGATAACATTGAGGCTAATCTGGACAACCCGCCCAAACCGGTGGTGGTTTACGACCAATTCCCGACTGACAAACACCACGGCTGGAAGTTTATTGCTTTCGGGCCTGACGATAAACTCTACGTGCCCGTTGGTGCGCCTTGCAACATCTGCGAACGCTTGGATAAACCCGTTTACTCTACCATTACCCGCATGAACCCCGATGGTTCGGGCTTTGAGATTTATGCGCATGGTATCCGCAACAGCGTGGGCTTCACTTGGCATCCCGACGACAAACACCTGTGGTTTACCAGCAACGGACGCGATATGATGGGCGACGATATCCCGGGCGATGTGCTGCATCACGTACCGCAAGCAGGTATGCACTTTGGCTACCCCTACTGCCATCAGGGCGACATACCCGACCCCGAATTTGGTAAAAAGCGCCCTTGTTCGGACTTTCCGCCGCCTACGCAGGTGCTCGGCGCACACGTAGCCGCATTGGGCTGCCGATTCTACGACGGCAATATGTTCCCCGATACCTACAAAAAGCACTTGTTTATTGCCGAACACGGTTCATGGAATCGCTCCAAAAAATCAGGCTATCGCATCAGCTTGGTGCGTGTTACGCCCGACAATAAATCGGCAGGTTATGAAACCTTTGCGGAAGGCTGGCTCAACAGCACAACCGACGAAGCATGGGGGCGGCCTGTGGACGTACAACTAATGCCCGACGGCTCTATGCTCGTTTCCGATGACAAGGCCAACGTAATTTATCGCATTGCTTATAAAGGCTGATAAGTAAATCGGGATTTCGGATTTACAAAAATCAGTGAAAAATATTGTCGGCAGCCACTCGCGTGCTTGTACATTCAAAGACCCAAAACTGTCTCAACCATGCTCAATTTTCACGGAAAAAATATCTTAATTATCGGTGCAAGTTCCGGCATCGGCTATGCCATGGCGCATCGGCTGATTGACGCAGGCGCAAATGTTTACTCGGCTTCGCGCAGTTTTCCATCGGGGTTGGATATTGCGGGACACACCATCTACGACGTATTAGACCCTAATGCCAAATTGGAAAATCTTCCGGAGCACTTAGACGGCTTGGCCTATTGCCCGGGCAGTATCACGCTAAAACCTTTTAACCGCCTGACTCCCGAAGACTTTCGCAAAGACTTTGAAATCAACGTTTTGGGTGCCGTAAAAGTCATTCAGGCTACGCTGCCCTATCTGAAAAAAGCACCCGAAGGGGCAGGTATCGTGCTGTTCAGTACGGTTGCCGTTTCGGTGGGGATGGGTTTTCACGCCAGTATTTCCGCTGCCAAAGGTGCCGTTGAAGGGCTCGCCCGCTCGCTGGCGGCAGAGTTAGCACCCGCCAAAATCCGCGTGAACGTTGTTGCGCCTTCGCTGACCAAAACACCATTGGCGCAGCAGTTGCTTTCGTCTCCCGAAAAAGAAGAGGCTTCCGCCAAACGCCATCCCATCGGGCGCATAGGCGAAGCGCAGGATGTGGCGGGAGCTGCTATCTTCCTGCTGTCTCCCGCTGCCGGTTGGATTACCGGACAAATTGTCGGCGTAGATGGCGGCATGGGTACGCTGAAATGATATTCCCGATTCGTTTACCGTAAATGACGCAATGATTTTCTGCCAAAAACAGCAGCCCCATTGCGTCATTTTAAATTCAAAACTACCTCATGGCATTAAACTACATCTGGCTGGCGTTTTTTCTGATTGCTTTTGTTGTTGCGCTCGTAAAGCTCATCTTCTTTGGCGATATGGAAATTTTCCAAAAAATTGTTGCCAATACTTTTGACACCTCTAAAACCGCCTTTGAAATATCGCTGGGGCTGACGGGCGTAATGACCCTTTGGTTAGGGCTGATGCGCATTGGCGAAAAAGGCGGTGCGGTACAAATTTTAGCCCGCTTGGTAAGCCCGTTTTTCCACAAGCTATTCCCTGAACTGCCTAAAAATCATCCCGTTATCGGCTCAATTTTGATGAATTTCTCAGCCAACATGCTGGGGTTAGACAATGCTGCTACTCCGCTCGGCCTGAAAGCCATGCGTGAAATGCAGGAACTCAATACCGACAAAGACACGGCTTCCAATGCACAAATTATGTTTCTGGTGCTGAACACCTCGGGGCTAACCATCATCCCGATTAACATTATGGTATATCGGGCGCAAATGGGGGCGGCTGACCCTTCGGATGTATTTATTCCCATTCTGCTGGCAACTTTCTTCTCGTCGCTCATAGGTTTAATTGCCGTTGCTTTTTATCAGAAAATCAACTTGTTACAGCCTGTTATATTTGCCTATTTAGGCGGTTTGAGCCTTTTTATTGCCGCCGTTATTGCTTATTTCAGCACCCTTCCGCAGGAAAAAATCGGGGTAGTATCTGCCGTAGCAAGCAATGTGATTCTGTTTTCCGTTATCATTGGTTTCTTGCTGCTTGCTTGGCGCAACGGGGTCAATGTGTACGAATCATTCATTGAAGGAGCCAAAGACGGTTTTCAGGTAGCGGTAGGCATTATCCCCTATCTGGTAGCAATTTTGGTAGCGGTAGGCGTTTTTCGCACCTCGGGCGCGATGGACTACCTGATTGAAGGTTTGCAATGGACAGTAGCGGCAGCAGGTTTCAATACCGATTTTGTACCCGCAATGCCTACTGCCTTTATGAAACCTCTCAGCGGAAGCGGAGCGCGCGGCATGATGCTCGACACAATGAAGACCTACGGGGCGGATTCCTTTGCAGGCAGGCTTTCTGCTATGATTCAGGGCTCTACCGAAACCACTTTTTACGTATTGGCTGTTTATTTTGGCTCAGTGAGTATCCGCAAAACCCGTTATGCACTCACCTGCGGACTAATTGCCGATGCGGCAGGTATTCTTGCGGCTATTTTGCTCGCCTATTTGTTTTTTCATTGATTCAATGCTGTACCAATAGCCACAACGTGTATATAAAAGTGCAAGTGATTTGCAGCCCTGCTTGTATAAGTTACTGAAAAACAACCAATTAAAACCAGACAGGTCTAAAAGACCTAACTGGTTTGTGTATAAAGGCTCAAAACAAGTATTTGCAAAAGGTAGTGCTCGCCAACCTCATAAGAAGCGTTATACACATCAAAAGTGAAACTGAAAAGGCATAACAACAGTACTTTTTTGGGTAGAAAAATCGGAAGTTTTAACAGCCATATTCTTAGTTTTGCACAAAAACACTATTATGAAGCTACATGAGTCAAAGTACGTCATTATTGACTGGGAACCCTCAACCTCTATTATCAGCTACATCTACACACCCGATGCAGATGAACGCATGACAGCCGATGATTTCAAGTACAATATGACGGCCTACGGAAACCTCTGCGAACAACATCAACCCGAGCGTTTGTTGATTGACTTGCGCCACCTGCGATTTACCATTACCCCCGATTTGCAGGAATGGACAGCCAAAGAGATAGCACCACGTACAACCAGCCTGCAACGCATGGCCATTCTGGTAAGCAATGACATCTTTGCGCAGGTATCACTGGAACAGTTGATGGAAGAAGAAGGCATTGCCGACAAGTACAGTGCCCCGCGTTACTTTGACAGCGAATCGGAAGCAAAAAACTGGCTGACAGAGTAATTGGTCGTAATCGCGAACTCAGCGCATTCTGTTGCTTCCTCAATGTGCTGAGTTCGGCATAAGCAATTTGGGAAATTCTGAATCGCCAAATTCTCCCGTGCAATTTTGAAAAATCAGCAAGAATAGAACGCTGATAAAGCGACAGGGACAGATTTACACTGTTTTTTTTAGAATTATCCGCGAAAATCCGCCCAAGCCATGTCATCAGCAGGCATGTATCCGATTATCCCCGCCGGCTGAACAGTAACAAACCTAAAAACGTGATAGCTCCATTCACAACCAGCAGTTCAAAGCCAAACTTAAACCCATTGAACCATGCTTCGGAATTGACATTCAGAATGTAACAAATCACAGGTGAGGCCACGCACACAAAAGGTACTGCCCAATCTCGCACTTTGACTTTGGTAAATAAGCCAAATGTGAACAAACCCAGCAACGGGCCGTAGGTGTAGCCTGCAACTTTAAACACCGCATTAATAACGGCATCATCATTAATCCACTTAAAAATCAGGATAATAAAATAAAGCAGTGCGGAAAAACCTACGTGTACCCATAATTTCAAACGGGCTTTTTCGGCTTCATCCGAACGATTTTTAAAATCGAGAAAGTCCACGCAAAAGGCAGTAGTCAGCGATGCCAAAGCCGAATCGGCACTGGCATAAGAGGAAGCCGTGATACCCAACAGGAAAAATACAGCCACCAGCAAACCGAAATGATTTAACGCCAGCATGGGATACAAATTGTCAGTTTTGGCGGGAATCTCAATGCCGCGACTGTTTGCATAGGCGTAGAGCAGTGAGCCTAACGTAAGGAAAAGAAAATTGACAAATATAAGCACCATGCAAAAGGAAAACATGTTTTTCTGTGCATCGCGCAGGTTCTTACAAGTCAAGTTCTTTTGCATCAAATCCTGATCCATGCCCGTCATCGTAATGGCAATAAAAGTTCCTGCTAAAAACTGCTTGAAAAAGTTTTTATCGTCGTTCCAATCCCAGAAAAAGATTTGAGAATACGGACTTTGCTCTACGCTTTTTACTAATCCCGCAAAATCCAGATTCAACTCGCCTGCTATCAGAAAAACACTGACAATCAGTGCACTGACCAAGAAAAAAGTTTGGAGCGTATCGGTAAAAATGATGGTTTTGATACCGCCTTTGAACGTGTAAATCCAGATAAGGGCAATGGTTACCATCACATTAATTTCAAAAGGAACGCCCCAATGCTCAAAAATGCCGAGTTGCAATACCAATGCGGCCAGGTACAACCTAAATGCCGAGCCGATGGAACGCGAGAGGATAAAGAAAAACGAACCGGTTTTATATGACCAAAATCCAAATCTTTCTTCCAGATAGGTGTAAATAGATACCAGATTCAGGCGATAGTAGAGCGGCATCAGCACCAGCGCGATGAACGCATAACCGGGTAAGTAGCCCAGCACCATCTGAAAATAGGAAAACGCATGTTTGCCTACTGCCCCCGGTACGGAAATAAACGTTACCCCCGAAAGAGAAGTACCAATCATGCCGAACGCAACCAAGTACCATGGGGCGGACTTATCGGCCGTGAAAAAGGTATCGGTAGTAGCGCCGCGCGAAGTGTACCAAGCCACAGCCATCAGCATAGAAAAGTAAATAACGATTATTGTTAAGACCAGTATAGGCGACATAATAAAATCGGTGAAAGCGTTGGATACAGTAAAACAAGCGAAAAAATAGCTCCCAAAAAAACAAAAGCCCAAACTTTTGGCAAGATTGGGCTTGGCGGATAAACCAAATCCGATGTTTGACAACTGCAAAACTCGTTATTTATAGACTGCCAACTTGGGCAAGCGGCTGAGCTTAGACTTGTACTGCTCAATGGCATCGAGCAATGCCAATTGCTTTTCACTCGTCAGCGAATGATGCGCCAAAATTCCTTCCAACGACAATATCATAAGCTCCATGCCTCTTTCGGTAGTCATCAGCGATTGCGATTGGAACAGGTAATCGGCGGCGAGCGCAAACTGTTTATTGTTATAGGCCGTTACCGCCCGATTGAAACATTGCAAACCGGCTAACTCCTCAAACGGGATGGCGCGCATAATTTGAAACTCGGAGCGATAGTGAGAGGCTTCCTGCTCACGATAGGCCGCAAACCGACGGATATACTCTTCTTTGCGCCGCGCAACCATCGTCGGAGATGTTACTAATCCGTTAATAGGGTCTGTGGTTTCTATCAGCACCTCTACCCCGTTACCAAGAACTACCGTAAGAAACACATGGATATTGGTTTCATACACAACCGTTTGGAAACCTGCCTGCCGTAAAACGTGAGCAAACACAATTGTTCCGCTGAGGCAGTCATAGTGGCCTGACTGTAAAACATTGGCGAGCGTACTCCCCTGCCTGTAATGTTTGAGATACTTATTGAAAATCCTCCTGAAAATGGTTCGCAATCGCTTTTCTTCCGATTCGGGCAAATCTTTCAATACATTGTCCGAAAGTGCAGCCAAATTGGCCTGTAATTGCGCTGTATCTGCCGATTGCGCCTCACAACGGAAAAATTCAGGTGCAATTTGCGCCTGTGCGAAGGCATACAGCCAAAAGACGATAAAGGATAACAACAGGGTTCTCAACGGCGTAAGGGATTAGCTATGTCATACAATCGTTTTTTTGTAACACAAAATTAACAATTTTGTAACATTAGAACGTTCAAAGTTGCGAATTTGTTGTGTTGAACAACACTTTTTTTATGGTTCGGCGCGTGCCGGAAAGTACGCGGCTAACTATTTAGTTTTCAGGGGATAAAATCATATATTTGCAATGCTTGCAAGCACGCTTTTCATTAACTAATTGATTATCAGACCTTCCATGGGTAAAATCATAGCTATTGCCAACCAAAAGGGCGGTGTGGGCAAAACCACGACAGCCATCAACCTCGCGGCCAGTTTAGCAGCATTGGAATACAAATGCTTAGTAGTAGATGCAGACTCCCAGGCCAACTCTACTTCCGGGCTTGGCTTTAATCCACGCGAAGTGCAAAAAAGCATCTACGATTGCATGATTAATGAAACCCCTGTGAGTGAGGTCATTAAAGAAACTTCGTTTGAGTTTTTAGACCTTATCCCTTCACATATAGACTTGGTAGGTGCTGAAATTGAGATGATTAATATCCCGCGTCGCGAGGAGCGAATGAAAACTGCGCTTGAACCGGTCAAAGACAAATACGATTTTATATTTATAGACTGTTCGCCTTCACTGGGTTTGATAACGGTTAATGCCCTAACGGCTGCCCATTCGGTCATCGTTCCGGTGCAATGCGAATATTTTGCGTTGGAAGGTTTGGGTAAGTTGCTGAATACCATCAAGATTATTCAAACAAGGCTCAATACCGAATTGCAAATTGAAGGCATTTTGCTCACCATGTATGATGTGCGCCTGAAACTTTCCAATCAGGTGGTAGAAGAGGTAAATATGCACTTCAAAAATCTGGTGTTCCAAACCATGATTCCTCGCAATATCCGCCTGAGCGAAGCACCGAGTTACGGGATGCCTGCCATCGCCCACGATGCGGAAAGCAAAGGTGCACTCAGCTATTTGAACTTGGCGCGTGAAATTCTTAACAAAAACGGCATTACTAAGTAACCCATGTCCGACAAGCCACAATTGAAAAAGCGCACCGGTCTGGGCAAAGGACTGAGCGCCTTACTGGAAGACAATACAACCGAACACCTTTCTACCGATGCCATCGCAGAAGTAGTTTCCGTTGGTCGCATCCATGAAATTCCGCTCGAGCAAATTGAGGTAAACCCTTTTCAGCCTCGCACGGAATTTGACCGGACGGCGCTGGAAGAACTTGCCGAATCTATTCGCGTACAGGGAATTATTCAGCCCATCACCGTCCGACAATTAGAACCGGGCAGCTATCAACTGATTTCGGGTGAACGCCGCCTGAAAGCCTCCAAGTTGGCAGGGCTGACACACGTACCGGCCTATATACGCACTGCCAACGACCAGCAGATGCTGGAAATGGCACTGATAGAAAACATTCAGCGCGAAGAGCTCAATGCCATTGAAATCGCGCTCAGCTATCAGCGGTTACTGACCGAATGTAATTTGAAGCAGGAAGAACTCGGCGACCGCGTGGGTAAAAACCGAAGCACCGTTACCAACTATCTGCGCCTGCTGAAACTGCCTCCCGACATTCAGGCAGGGCTGCGCGACCGCAAAATATCCATGGGACATGCCCGTGCGCTTATCAATATCGAGAATATTGACACGCAACTTTCACTGTTTAAGAAAATCGTTGATGAGGAATGGTCTGTCCGCAAAACAGAAGAAGCCGTGAGGTCGCTGCTGACGAAACCCGAAGCCTCGGAAACTGCTAAAAAGGCAGCCCCCCGCATCCATCCGGAAATCATTCAGTTACAAAACAGGCTTTCCAACCGCTACGGTACCCGCGTACAGGTAAGTCGCAATGAGCAAGGCAAAGGTGAAATCAAAATCCCTTTCTTTTCCGACGAAGACCTTAACCGCATATTGGAACTACTGGAACTTTCTTAACGCCAATGATTCAACATAAGGACATACAAAAGCGCCGCTTTGCTGAAAAGTGGCATTTTTATTTGCTGTTGTTCCTGTTCGGCAGCCTCAGCCGATTTGCCGATGCACAAATAACACCTGCCAACGATATCGGCATGGATACCGTGGCGCTCAAAAAGCGGCTGGATTCTTTAACCCGCCTGATAGAAGGCCCGAAACCTATTTCAGAGCCTACGAAAGCAGCCCTGCTTTCGGCAGCCTTGCCGGGGTTGGGTCAAATCTACAACAAGAATTTCTGGTATCTCAAAGTGCCTGCTATTTATGCTGCGGCAGGTGTTCTGGCCTTCACGCTGAATTTTAACCAGCGCAATTACACGGGCTTTCGCGATGCCTACCAATACAGACTTGACAAAAACCCTTTTACAATCCCCGATGCGCGATTCAATACAGGCAATGACGACGGTATCCGCTCGCAACGAGACCGATTCAGGCGCGAACGCGATTATACCATCATTCTCGGTATTGGGTTGTATTTGCTCCAAATAGCAGAAGCCGCCACTACCGCACACCTGAAAACTTTTGATGTATCCGACGACCTTTCCATGCGTTTCAAACCCAGCATAGAGCCTGTTCCGATGCAAGGCGCGCCTGCCTTAGGTATTGGCATTGCTTTCCGATTTGAACGCCCTGTATGGAAAAACTGAACAAATCGGCTTACAAGAGGTTAAGGAGTAAACTGATTAGATAAGCCATGTTCGGACTGTTTTCAAAAAAGAATACCGCTGAAAAGGAAATTGAACGCCTGACCAAACGCTATGCGCAACTCTCGGAGGAGGCCATGCAACTGCAACGCAAAGGCGATATTAAGGCCTTTGCTCTCAAAACACAGGAAGCGGAAGAAGTGATGAAAAAAATAGAAAATCTCAGACAGTCAGGCAGTTAGTCGGTTGCAGCACATCAGCCAGCAATTTGTTTTGAGCATCTAAATGGAAATGCTGCACGGCAAACAGCCTGCCCGCACTGCCAAGAGCGTGCAGTTGTTCGTCATCAGCGGCGGCAAATTCGTAGATACACTGCCTGAGTTGCTGCCAGTTACCTGCTGAGGCCGTCCACCCGCAAGATGCCCGTTGCACAATTTCCGCTGCTTCTCCTTCCCCCGAAAATATGACAGGCAACCCTGCTGCCATTGCCTCATACAACTTGGATGGGACAGTGCCGTACAAACGCTGCTGCTGCGGAATCAGTGCTCCGTCAAAATCGGCCAACAAGGTTGGTATGGCCGTGTAGTCCACCGATTCGTGCAGCTGACAAAACGCCTCATTGGGAGTTCCCGCCAAGGAATTTTGCAAACGGTTGCGCAAAGGCCCATCGCCGAAAATGTGCAACTCAACGCCTAATCGGGCAAAAGGAATGGTTTGGCAAATATCTTCCAACCCCTGCGCCATGCCTATCAGTCCAAAGTAAATCAAGCGGCGCGGTTGATGCATTCGCGGTTTTTTGGTTGTGTATTTTTCGGGCAAAATGCCCACGCGGTAGAGTAAAACCTGTTTTTCAGGTACATACCGCTGAATATAGGCGACCGACTCTTCCGATTGGGCTATGATAATATCCGCCTTTTCGTACAGCAACAACTCGGTTTGCTTTGCCCATCGGAAAAGCAGATTGCTTCGGGAAATTACCCCCATCTGAGCAAGCACATCCGGCCATAAATCGGAAATATTGAGTATCAAGCGCGCCTGATTTTGTCGGGCAAACCACCACCCAAGCAGTGCCAACGGCAGTGGCGGCGATTGCACAATTATCCATTCGGGCGCAAAAGCAGCGACCGTTTTGCTGCGCAACAGCATGAAAAACATGAGTGAAAGCACCGAAAATAGGCGCGGCAATATGCTAACCGAAGCCGAAGGCATTAAAGCGCATCGCCAAACCTCGTAACCCTTAAAAAAATCTTGATGAAATAATTTTCCGCGAAAATGGTTGTCAATCTTCCCTTGCGGATAGTGAGGCAGTGCCGTAAGCACCACTACCTCGTGTCCTGCCTGTACAAGACCATCTACCACTCCTTGCATATGGCGAGGACAAGCCCCCCTGTCAGGAGGAAAACTCGGCGTAATCAGCAGTACTCTCACTAACGGTCAATTTCCCCCAAAACTATGTCAATTGAGCCTAAAACGGCAATTAAATCGGCGATTAGCCCCCCGCGCGCCATCTCTGCAATAACCGAAAGATTGGAAAAAGAGCAAGAGCGGCATTTTACCCGCCAAGGCACATCGCTGGTGGGCTGGCTTCGGAAAAAGAATCCCAATTCTCCTTTGGGAGTTTCCGCACGCGAATAAATTTCCATTTGCTTTTTCACACGCAGATTTTTAGGAACTGCCGCCTGCGGGTCAAAATCACGGGAACGGGCGCAATCTGTGGTCAATCGCTGCAAACATTGTGCAATAATGCCAACGCTTTCGCGACACTCCAACAGCCGCACATAGGTTCTGTCCCAGCAGTCGCCTTGTGTGCCCATCAACCCCTGCCCGATTGGTACATCAAATTCCAATTCGGGGTAAACAGAATAGCCGTCCACTTTGCGCAGGTCATATTTCAGTCCCGATGCCCGCAACATCGGCCCTGTTACGCCGTAGTTAATGGCCGTTTCTAAGGGCAACACGCCAATATTGGCTGTACGTTGAATAAAAATCTTATTTTCAATCAGCAGCCGCTCACATTCTGCCAATTTAGGTCGCAAATATTGTATAAAATCCTGACATCGCTCTTCAAAGCCAAGCGGCAGGTCATAATACAAACCGCCGACCCACATATAATTGTAGAGCATTCGTGCGCCGCAAATCCATTCCAACAAACGAAGTATGTGCTCGCGGTCGCGCATCATCCACAAAAAGGGAGTAAATGCACCCATGTCAATGGCATACGTCCCGATTGCCACGAAGTGAGATGCCAGACGGTTCAGCTCAGCAACCAATACTCTGATAAACTCCACACGACGCGGTATTTTGCCCTCCAAATCGAGCATCTTCTCAACGCCCAGCACATAGGCGTGCTCGCAATTCATGGCAGCCACATAGTCCAGCCTATCTACGAAAGGGATAATCTGGTTGTAGGGCAAATGCTCGGCGTGCTTTTCAAAACAGCGATGCAAATAGCCCAAATGCGGTACTACGTCTATTACGGTTTCACCGTCGGTGAGTACTTCCAGACGCAAAACGCCGTGGGTTGAAGGATGCTGCGGCCCCAAATTAAGAATGAAACGCCCCTCGCCCAGTTCCTCTATCTTGTATTTGGACGGCTCTGAAATCCGCAAATTATCTTCCGCAAAATCGTACGTAATGGCAGGCATAGGTTACAAAATTAACACAGGAATTTGTATAAATTTGATGTCGTTTGCCAAATCACCTGCTATGAAAGTACGCCAAAGTCTGTTCAGGCTTGTATTCCTGATAACTGCCTTGTATTCGCTCAATGCCCACAGCCAGCAAGTAGAAGTGGTTGATGTAGACAAAGTAGAACAACTCATTAAAAATCAGTCAGATACGCTTCATATTGTAAACTTTTGGGCTACGTGGTGCGCACCTTGCGTAAAAGAACTGCCCGATTTTATACGCATCGGTGAAACATTCGGCCATAAAAACGTTCGTTTGTGGTTGATTAGCATGGACTTCCGGTCGTCCCTTGAAACAAAATTGAAGCCTTTTCTTCGCAGTAAAAATATTCAACAGCCTGTCTGGTTATTAAACAATACCGACTATGACCAATGGATTCCGTTGATAGACGGCAACTGGCAGGGCGACATCCCTTTCACCCTGATTTTCAATAATCAACGCAACCAAAGGGTAACGATTAGCGGCGAAACGAACTATCAACGGCTTGAACAACTTTTGGAGGAAATGTTTTAAATTGGTATGAATTTAGAACATACATGTTTGAACCAAACCCTCCGCAAGAAGATGAAAGGTAAAGTTTTACTGCTGACAACCCTATTACTGGGGCTGGCCTCCATGGGATGGACACAGCGCACGGGCGGCCTGCAACCCGGTGATGACGCTTCCGACTTTCGCTTAAAAAATATTGACAGCCAGATGGTTTCATTGGCAGACTACAAGCAGGCAAAAGGCTTTATTATCGTTTTTACCTGCAATCATTGCCCGTTTGCCAAACTGTACGAAGACCGCATTATAGCCCTGCACAATAAATATGCAAGCAAAGGATATCCTGTGGTGGCCATCAACCCGAATGATGCGACCAAACAACCGGAAGATAACTTTGAGATGATGGTGCAACGCGCACAAGAAAAGTCATTCCCTTATGTCTATCTGCAAGACGAAACACAGGAAGTCGCACGCACCTACGGGGCGGCACGCACGCCTCATGTATGGATTTTACAAAAGCAGGATAACAAACTGAAAGTCATGTATGTAGGCGGCATAGACAATAGTCCGGAAGATGCTGCCAACGCCACCGAAAAGTATGTGGAGCGTGCCATTGATGAGTTGCAGGCAGGCCGCGTGGTCAGCAAAGCCACTACAAAGGCCATCGGATGTACCATCAAGTGGCGCGAATAATCACCGCACAGTCAAGGTTTTACAAGTATCGGAGGTGCAGCAAGTTTACCCGTTGCACCTCCGACTCTGATACAGTCGGCCTATTTCAGTTGCATTTCTTCCACAATGCGGGCTATTTTGTCTTTTAATTGCTGCTCTGTGGTATCAAACATTGCCTTGTCGGTCAGTTGGGTATTAACGCTGAAATAGAACTTTATTTTAGGTTCAGTACCCGAAGGACGCGCAGAGATTTTGCAGCCGTCGGCTGTGTAAAACTGCAATACATCACTCTTAGCCAATGTAATAGGCTTTTCTGTTCCATTCAGCAAATCGTATTCTTTTTGCGCTTCATAGTCCAGCATACGGGTTACAGGGCTGCCGTCAATGGTTTTGGGCGGATTGTTGCGCCAGTTTTGCATCATGGCCTTAATTTCTTCGGCACCGCTTTTGCCTTTTTTGGTTAGAGAAACTAATCCTTCATAGAAAAAGCCGTAGTGCATGTAGTTGTCGAGCAGCATATCAAACAAACTCATGCCCTTGTCTTTGGCATAGGCGCATAACTCCGCCAACATTCCGCAGGAAGCAATAGCATCTTTATCGCGCACTGCGTCGCCAATCATATAGCCATAGCTTTCTTCGCCGCCGGCAATAAATTTTTCAACACCTTCTTTTTCGCGAATCAACTGGGCAATGTATTTAAAGCCTGTCAGCGTATTGTAGCACTTAACGCCGTTGGCTTCTGCCATGCGGTCTATCAGCTCGGAGGTTACGATGGTTTTGATAATCATCTGATTACCGTCAATTTTTCCGGCATTTTTCCATGCCTGAATCATATAGCCGATGAGCAGACTGCCTGTTTGGTTGCCGTTGAGTAATACCCATTCTCCCTTATGATTTTTCACACCGATACCCACGCGGTCGGCATCAGGGTCGGTTGCCATTACAATATCCGCATCAATGGCTTTGGCTTTGGCAAGCGCCAGACTCATGGCTTCCTGCTCTTCCGGATTCGGATAAATTACCGTCGGGAAATTGCCGTCGGGTGTTGCCTGCTCTTCTACTATGTGCACATTGGTAAAGCCCATTTTTTCTAACAGCTTAGGCACAAGGGTAATGCCTGTACCGTGGATGGGTGAAAATACGATTTTCAAATCGCGATGGCGGGCAATGGCATCTTTTGATATGGACAGTTTTAGTATCTCGTTCAGATAAACTTCGTCCACATCAGCCCCAATCAGTTGAATATTTTCAGGCTTGCCATTGAAATGAATGGCATCTACCGATGTGATGGCATTAACTTCTGTAATAATGTTCTTGTCGTGCGGAGGCGTTACCTGTGCACCGTCTGTCCAGTAGGCTTTGTAGCCGTTGTATTCTTTGGGGTTATGGGAGGCAGTGAGCACAACGCCGCTATGACATCCCAAATGACGGATGGCAAATGACAGTTCGGGTGTAGGCCGCAGAGATTCAAAGAAGAACACTTTGAAGTCATTGGCAGAGAAAACATCTGCCACTATCTGCGCAAACTCAGGGCTGTTATTGCGGCTGTCATGCGCAATGGCTACTTTAATTTGCTCGTTAGGGAATGTTTTTTTCAGATAGTTGGCCAGCCCTTGTGTGGCTGCACCTACTGTATATTTGTTCATGCGGTTAGACCCTACCCCCATGATGCCGCGAAGGCCGCCTGTACCGAATTCAAGGTCTCGATAAAACGATTCGGTCAGTTCCTCCTCGCTCATTTGGCGAATAGCGGCTTTGGTTGCTTCGTCATAATTTCCTGAAAGCCAAGTGTTTACTTTTTGCTGAATAGTTGCATCCATATTAAAGAAGAGTTTGTTGTGCGTAAGATAACACCCTAAGAGTTACAAAAACTCTTAGGGTGTTCGGGCGTATAAACATACACAAAAGACTTATGCAAGTCAAGCCTGTTTAGCTGTAATCATAAATACTCGGAGGCTTAATTCCTTCCATCCGCAAGCAGATGGTCAATTGCCCACGGTGATGGATGGCTTCTTCCTGCAATACATTCAACATTCGCAACGGATTCATGGTAACGCCAAAAGTGGTGGCGATTGGCTTTACGGCATCTTCCTCGTTCATGGATTCTACAATCTGTTGCAGGTGCGCCTTTACTTTGTTGCCGTAGTCCACAATCTGCGCAGCACTGTGCACATCATCCCCGGAGAACGGAATCAGTTGCAAATCTGCTTTATCCATTTGTCCGGTTTTCATGGAATGCCCCACCATTAATGCGGTTTGGTACACATGGACGGCAATTTGTTTAAAAGACATGTTGTCGGGAGAGGGTTTCATGTCTAACCTCTCATCGGGCATGGCCGCTACAATCTTGTCAAACGATTTGTAGATATTATTAACAAGACGATTGTATGCCTGCTTCACCAATTCAAGTTTTGTCATGGTTGTTAAAGTTAATTTCGGAATTCGGATTTGGTATTTTGGATTGAAGCATCAGCGAAAACGTCCGTAGATTTGCCTAATTAAACTGCAAGCAGATGTAGACCGCGCGTTTTAATTGGCTCAACCGTTTAATAACCGGCAGCGTGTCCGTCTTTGCGGCTTTCAGAAGCTCCGTAATAGACCTTCTTTTCTGCATCGTACATAATGGCCTGATAGCCACCGTATCCGCCGAAACCGAAGCCTACCTGATGTCCCATGCGCATCAATTCGCGAATAGTTTCATACGGGAAGCCGCTTTCAAGTGTAATCTGTCCGCCGCGAGGCATACGCGGGTCTGCACCGGTAGGGTCTGTGCTGCCGATGTGGTCTATTCGGGGCGCATCCCCTGCTTCCTGCAAACCCATGCCAAAGTCAATCAGGTTCATGGCTATCAGCGTATGGCCAATTGGCTGGTAGTCGCCGCCCATAACGCCATAGCTAACCCATGGTTTGCCGTTTTTGGTAATAAAGGCCGGAATAATGGTATGGAACGGGCGCTTGCCGGGTGCGTAGGCATTGGCGTGGTTTTCATCGAGGTTAAACAATTCGCCCCGGTCTTGCAACATGAAGCCTAAACCGGGAGGCACCATGCCGCTGCCCATGCCGCGATAATTACTCTGAATGAATGACACCATGTTGCCTTCTTTGTCGGCAGTAGTCAGGTAGATTGTTTCTTGTGCAAATCCTTCGCCGGCCTGAAAATTATAGCTGGCGCGGTTGGGGTTAATCAGTTTGCGGCGCTCTGCTGCATACTCTTTGCTAATCAACTGTTTTACAGGTATTTTGGCAAATGCAGGGTCAGCATAATAACGTGCGCGGTCTTCAAAAACCAGTTTTTTGGCTTCCGTTACCAAATGAATGTGCTCAGGGCTGCCAAATTGGATTTTGCTGAAATCAAAACCTTCCAAAATATTCAGCATTTGCAATACGGCAATGCCTTGGCCGTTGGGTGGCAATTCCCATACATCATAGCCGCGGTAATTGGTGCTTACGGGTTCTACCCAATCGCTTGTATGAGAGGCCAAATCTTCTACACTCAAAAAACCTCCCTGTTCCTGAATAAATTTGGCCATGGTTTGAGCGATGGCTCCTTTGTAGAAAGCATCGCGACCGCCTTTGGCTATTTGGCGCAAGGTGTTGGCAAGGGCCGGATTTTTGAATACATCGCCTTTTTGGAGGGGTTTACCGCCCGGCATGTAGGTTTCCGTAAAGTTGGGATATTTCGGGTTATTGCCGAATCGAGCAGCCGCCCCTTGCAAATAGTAGGCAATCAATTCGGTTACAGGAAAGCCGTTTTCGGCATAGCTGATGGCAGGGGCTAAGATGTTCTCCATCTTCATTTTGCCGAATCTGCCGTGCAGCATAAACCAACCGTCCACACAACCCGGTACACTTACGGGCAGTGGCCCGTAGGAAGGGATACTTTTATAGCCGTTCTTTTTGAAATATTCCATTGTAAGCCCTTTGGGAGAGCGTCCGCTGGCATTCAAACCGTATAATTTCTGCGTTTTGGCATCCCACACAATGGCGTAAAGGTCGCCGCCGATACCTGAGCCTGTGGGTTCCATCAAGCCGATGGCTGCGTTAGCCGCAATAGCCGCATCAATGGCATTGCCGCCGCTTTTCAGGATGTCCAACCCGACTTGTGTGGCAAGCGGATGACTGGTTGCTACCATGCCGTTTTGTGCAATAACTTCCGAACGGGTGGCAAAAGTTTTCCCTGTAATGCGGTCTTGCGCCTGTACAGGCATGGCAAATGAGGTTGCCAAACAAGAAAAGGTAACTCCCAGTAGTAAGTTTTTCATTTTCATAAGAGAACAAACAACGGTTTTAGGAATGAATTTTTGCAGTAAGTTGTTCGATGATATGTTCTTTTTCCAGAATAATTTTTTGAAGCCTCTGCTGTTCTGCTCTTAGTTTTTCTTCGGCAATAAGTTTTGCCTGCTCCAACTCCTCAAACTGATTGAAAAGTTCGGTTTGCGAGCGCATCATTTCTTCCTGCGTGGCGGTCAGTTCCTCCATGTTCTGACGCATTTCCTCTTCGCGTGAACGAAGGTCTTCGGCCAACATCTGGCTTTGTTCCAACAAGCGGCTGTTCGTTTCAAAATTTTGGATAGACTCTACGGTAGCTGCAAACAGGGTGCATACTTTTTCCATCAAGTCTATCTGATGCTCCTCAAAAGGTCTTACGGAAGCAATTTCCAGCACGCCCAGCGTTTTGTTGTTCAGCTTGATGGGAACATAGGCTGCTGCAGTTGGCTCTATATCGCCAATACCTGCCGGAATCGTGAAAAAGTTTTGGGGAGTGGTTCGGATAACAATTGTTTCTCCTTCCAGATAACACTGTCCGCACAACCCTTCACCCGGAGCGATGGTTTTTTGTAAACTCTTATCGCGGCCGTAGGCATAAGCAGCCGTCAGAGCCAAGTGGTGCTTTTCTTCGCCTGCATTTTGCGCCAGATAAATCCCCCCTACTTGTGCATGTAGCTCGGCAACCATCAATTGCAGGAAGCTGCGTGCGTGCATCTGAGCCGTCTTGGTATTGTCGCGCAGCAACTCGGAGAATCGGGCGGTAGTCTCGTTAGCCCAATTGCGCTTGCTGTCTCTGATGGCCAATTCGCGAAGAGCATCGCGCATTTTTAAAAGCGACGACGAATAGTGGTCGTCATCATTAAATTTCTCTAAATCAACATCATATTTGCCCTGACCAAGTGCATCTACAAAATGAACGGTTTGGACGAGTTTGTCCGTAATTTGGTCTGATATTTTATCCAATATTTTCAATTCGTTGCGCAACAAATCCGTGTTGTCTTTCACAAGTTTTCCCGTCAAAATATTGCGGAGTTTGTTGTACACTTTGCCGATGGAAAAATTTACACGCCGCGTGAGCAGATACCAGAATAAAACGATTATGGTTAATGTGATGAAGAAAATAATGGTGTTCAGATCACCGGAGGTGCTAATCATAGTACTTTGTTCTTCCAATAATACCAGCCTCCTGTCATCTACATAGTTTTTACCCAAATTGAAATAAAGCAATTTGAGCAATGCGGGCTCAATCTCATCCTCGATTTTGCTCAGGTAAATCTCCTCATAAATTTGCTTGCGCTGTTCATAGCTTATGGAATCCGCATCGGCCTTTGCAAACATTTGCAAACCCTTATTCTCGAAGTCCTGAATAATAATCGCAAGCGAATCGGTAACGATTTTACTTTCAACCAAATCAAGCGAATCAAAGTTGAGCGCAATACTCTTTTGCAAATCGGTCATATTCAGAATATTACGCTTGAAACGTGCCTGCCACGACTGCCTGTCATCTTGCATGAATCCTTGCATCAAATGCATCAGCGACAACTTGGCACTGTTAAATTCTGTCTCGATGTCTTTCAGGTTTGCTCTGATATTATTCAGCAGGCGCAACTGGTTTGCCTGTGTTTGTAAAGTGGCAGTAGAAAAAATGACAATGCCAAACCTGATGATATTAAACGTTAGCAGCAGCGTAAATACAAGGTTTAGTTGCCCCTTAAAACTTGCCAGATTGAAGAAGCGCATAAATGATTTGCTGATTAAGGCCTTAAATCTAAGCCTAAAATTGGATATTTGCTCACTTGAAGTAAAACTGAACAAAATTATGTCCTACATAGTAGTAACCGGTGCGGCAGGTTTCATCGGCAGTTGCTTGATTGCGGAGTTGAATCGGGCAGGCCATGACAGCATTGTTGCCGTTGACCTTTTTGATAATCCGGAAAAAAATAAAAACCTGATAGGCAAGCAGATATCTCATCGCATTGAAAGAACCGTTTTCCCCGAATGGCTGACCGTAAATGCTGCTCATATTAGTTGCGTGTATCACATAGGTGCTCGGACAGATACCACCGAGTTTAATTACCGCATTCTGGAACAACTCAATGTTACTTACAGCCAGCAATTGTGGCGGATATGCGCAAAACACGATATTCCGTTGGTTTATGCTTCCTCGGCTGCCACCTACGGCTTAGGCGAAATCGGCTACAAAGACGACGAAAATATTATCAACCAATTAAAGCCACTCAATCCCTACGGAGATTCTAAAAACAATTTTGACAAATGGGCAATTGCACAGCCTGAAAAACCATCTTTTTGGTACGGTTTGAAGTTTTTCAATGTGTACGGCCCTAACGAATATCATAAAGGCCGCATGGCTTCGGTAATTTTTCATGCCTACAACCAAATCAGACAAACAGGTGGCATGAAACTGTTTCGCTCGCACAACCCGCAATACAAAGACGGCGAACAGCTGCGCGACTTTATTTACGTGAAAGATGTTATCAATATTTGCCGTTTTCTAATGGACAACAAGCCTAAATCGGGGCTTTACAACGTAGGCACAGGCAAAGCACGCACCTTTTTGGATTTGGCAAAAGCAACCTTTGCGGCAATGAACGTACCTGAAAACATCAGCTTCATTGATACACCCGAAGATATCCGCGACAAGTACCAATATTTTACCCAAGCCGATATGACCAAACTGTTATCCGTAGGCTACTCACAGCCGTTTTACAGTCTCGAGGCGGGTGTAACAGAGTACGTGCAGGAATTTTTAATGAAAAACCGTTACTTTTAGTCATCAAATTAACCTACAAACATATGCCGATAGCACAGGTAAACGGAACAGAAATTTACTACGAAATACACGGCAACGGCCCGGAGACCATTGTTTTCTCGCACGGTTTGCTTTGGAGCGGGGAAATGTTTCGCGAACAGGTACGCCACCTGAAAGACCGCTACACCTGCATCACTTACGACCACCGCGGGCAAGGGCGCAGCGCCGACAGCAAGACACCGTTTGACATGGAGACCCTCTACAACGATGCCGTAGCACTGTTGTTGCACCTCCAATGCACACCGTGTCATTTTGCGGGGCTTTCTATGGGAGGATTTATTGCCATGCGTTTGGCAGCCCGCCGCCCCGACCTGCTCAAAAGTTGCATTCTGATGGAAACTTCTGCCGACGAAGAACCGAACAAATTCAAATACACGCTGCTCAATACCATTGTCAAATTATTTGGCGTAAAGGCTGTTACGTCCAAAGTGATGCCCATTATGTTCGGGCAGTCGTTCCTCAAAGACCCACAAAAAGCAGGGCTTCGTGCCGAATGGACGGACAAACTGGAAGCCAACAGAAAAAGCATTACCCGCTCCGTGGAGGCTGTTATCAGCAGGCGCGCTGTTTTTGACGAGTTGAAGCGCATTCAGTTGCCCGTACTGATTTTGGTAGGCGATGAAGACGTTGCTACCGTACCGGAGAAAGCAGAACGCATCAAAAGTCAGATTCCGCAAGCAAAACTCTACCGCATACCCGCTGCCGGTCATACATCAACCGTAGAAGCGCCCGAAGAGGTAAATCGCCGATTGGATGAGTTTCTGCAAAACCTCTGACCATGTTTTGCGTACAAACCATTAAACTTAAACTTTACGCAAAATGTCTGCTATCATTAATTTTTTGGTTTATGCTGCGGCTGTTTACATAACGGCCTTTATTGTGCCGGGTATCAAAATCAAGAGTTTTGGCACGGCCGTTATTGCGGGGCTTCTGCTCATTTTAGCACGATACACCATCGAGCCCATTCTCGTACTGCTTACGCTCCCCGTAACAATACTCACGCTTGGGCTTTTCCTGATTGTGATTAACGCATTTATTGTCCAAATTGTGGCTGCCGTTTTGGATGATTTCAAGGTAGAAGGGTTTATTCCCGCCATCATTTACAGCATCGCACTTTCGGTAGTAGGCACCGTTTTACAGTGGATTTTCCAATAAAAAATTAACGGCGGCAACATGGATAAAAGTCTGTGTTGCCGCCTGAATCATTTGTCCGACAGCCATTTTTTGCGTAATTTCGCAGGTAATTTTTATCTGAGAACGCATGTTGGAAACAACCCAAGCTACTGAACCCATTGCTAAATCACAAGCCAATTACTCAGCCGACAACATTCAGGTTTTAGAAGGCTTAGAAGCCGTTCGCAAACGCCCTGCCATGTACATTGGCGACATTGGCGTAAAGGGATTGCATCACTTAGTATGGGAAGTGGTGGACAACTCAATAGACGAAGCACTGGCAGGTCATTGCGACACCATCCATGTTACGATTCATACAGACAACTCCATTTCCGTATTGGATAACGGGCGCGGTATCCCAACCGATATTCACCCAAAAGAAGGACGTTCGGCACTGGAAGTAGTAATGACCGTGCTGCACGCCGGCGGTAAATTTGACAAAGATTCTTACAAAGTATCGGGCGGCTTGCACGGTGTAGGTGTATCCTGCGTAAACGCCTTGTCTAAATACCTGAAAGTTAATGTATATCGCGACGGGAAGATATTTGAACAAGAGTACAGCTATGGCAACCCGCACTATCCCGTAAGAGAAGTCGGCACTACCAACCAACGCGGTACACGCGTGCACTTCCTGCCCGATGACAGCATATTTACCTCTAAGGTTTACAAATACGAAACAATTGCCACCCGTCTGCGCGAATTGGCATTCCTCAATTCGGGTATTCGCATTTTTCTGACCGATGAACGCGAAGTAAATGAAGACGGTTCTTTCCTCAGCGAAGAGTTCTACTCCGAGCAAGGGCTGATTGAGTTTATTCAGTACATCGAAGGCACACGCCAACAACTTATTCCACGCCCCATTTACATGGAAAGCGACAAAGGCGGCATTCCCGTGCAAGTTGTGCTGACATATAACACCGATTATGCCGAAAATATATTTTCGTATGTAAATAATATCAACACACACGAAGGAGGTACGCACGTCGCCGGTTTCCGCCGCGCACTTACCCGCAGTATCAAAGGTTATGCAGACCGCAACGGATTGCTTGAAAAAGCCAAAGTAGAAGTTACGGGCGATGACTTCCGCGAAGGATTGAGCGCCATTATTTCCGTGAAGGTAGCCGAGCCCCAATTTGAAGGACAAACCAAAACCAAATTGGGTAACTCCGAAGTTGCGGGCGCGGTAGATACCATCGTAGGGGAAATGATTAACCGCTATCTCGAGGAAAACCCCAAAGAAGCTAAAAACCTGATAGACAAAGTTATTAATGCAGCGCGTGCGCGTGAGGCAGCACGTAAAGCCCGCGAAGCCGTGCAGCGCAAAAGTGTACTTGGCGGCACAGGGCTGCCCGGTAAACTTGCCGATTGCTCCGAGCGCGACCCTGCCCTTTGCGAACTCTATTTAGTCGAAGGCGACTCGGCGGGCGGCTCAGCCAAGCAAGGTCGCGACCGCAACTTTCAGGCAATTCTGCCGCTGCGCGGTAAAATCCTCAACGTAGAAAAGGCTCAGGAGCATAAAATCTACGACAACGAAGAAATCAAAAACATCATTACAGCCCTCGGCATCAGTTTTGGGAAAGACGGCGACGAAAAAGCGCTGAACCTCGAGAAATTGCGCTATCATAAAATTATCATTATGACTGACGCCGATATAGACGGCAGCCACATCAGAACGCTGATTCTGACCTTCTTCTTCCGCTACATGAAAGACCTGATTGACAAGGGACATTTGTACATTGCACAGCCGCCCCTGTATTTGGTTAAAAAAGGTAAGCAGGAGGTTTATTGCTGGACAGACGACCAACGCGACCGTGCCGTGCTGGAACTTGGCGGCGGAAAAGCAGACAGCGTAAACATACAACGCTACAAAGGTTTGGGTGAGATGAACCCCGAGCAACTCTGGGAAACAACCATGAACCCCGAAAAAAGAAGCCTGAAGCGCGTAGATATTGAATCAGCAGCAGAGTGCGACCACCTGTTCTCTATGCTGATGGGTGATGAAGTAGCTCCACGCCGTGCATTTATTGAGAAAAATGCCAAGTATGCGCGCGTAGATATCTAAAAAAAATCCACATACATCCGATATTCAGCCCTTGTCGTTCACATGAATACGCCAAGGGCTGTTTAATTGTAAAAAAATTGTGCTTATGGAAGCTACACTTGAACAACTCAAATTTCCCGTCGGAAAATTTCAGGCACCTGAAGTTTTTACCACAGACCTACTGCAACAAAACATGCAAGAACTTGCCACACTGCCGCAAAAACTCAAAGAAGCCGTTGCAGGCTGGTCGGAAGAACAGTTAGA
Organism: Rhodoflexus caldus; assembly: GCF_021206925.1. NCBI lineage: Bacteria > Pseudomonadati > Bacteroidota > Cytophagia > Cytophagales > Thermoflexibacteraceae > Rhodoflexus > Rhodoflexus caldus. Next base: position 373,508 of record NZ_JAJPRF010000002.1, read on the forward strand.
CACTCCCTATCGCCCGGGAGGCTGGACAATCCGTCAGGTAATTCACCACTTGGCAGACAGCCACATGAACGGACTAAGTCGCATCAAATTGGCACTGACAGAGGAAAACCCAACCGTTAAACCTTACCATGAAGACCTATGGGCGGAATTGGCAGACAGTAAGCTCATGCCTGTTGAGCCTGCCTTGCAAATTATAGAAGGTGTTCATGCCAAATGGGTGATGTTACTTCAACACATGCACAGCGAACAGTGGCAGCGCGTATTTACGCATTTACGCATCCGCAATATGGTAAAACCTTTACCATCGCTTACCAAACAGCTATGTATGCATGGCATGGCAAACACCGTTTGGCACATATCACACAACTAAAAAGCCGCATGGGTTGGTAGTTGTCATTGGTCTAAATAAAAAACTTTTTGTTGGTTTTTTTAAACACAGATAACGCGGATTTGTTTACATGAACACCTTCATTAGTGTTTACCTGTATCATACATAAACCTGACAGTTCTCTAAAACCTGTCAGGTTTTAATCACCTGTTTTTCAGCAACTTATACAATCAGGTTTGCAAATCGCTTGCACTTTTATCCTTCAAAATCATGGCACATCAGGTAATGCGTTTGAGCTTGCCTCACTGCTTACATGCAGTAAATCAGCCACCACTTGCGGATAGTGCTCATACTCCAACGCATGAATCCGCGCCGCAAGTGTGTCGGGGGTATCGGTTGGGTAAACAGGACATTCCGCCTGCCTGATAATCTGCCCTTCGTCGTAGTGTTCGTTCACGTAGTGAATGGTGATACCCGAAACCTGCTCGCCTGCTGCTATTACGGCCTCATGTACCTTTGCACCATACATGCCCTTTCCGCCAAATTTGGGCAGCAAGGCCGGATGAATGTTGATGATGCGCTGCGGAAATTGCGCAACAATTGCAGCAGGCATCAGCCACAGAAAACCCGCTAATACTATCAAATCGGTTTTTTCATCAAGGAGTCGCCGCAATATTTTGTCCGATTCATAGAAATCGTGGCGATTGAATACTACTGTCGGTACTTGCAAAGCGGCCGCCCGTGCCAGCACACCTGCATGGGGCTTGTTACAGTAAACAACAAACCGCAGGTTCGGAATGTGTTGAAATTTTTTGATGATATTTTCGGCGTTAGTACCGCTTCCGGAAGCAAATAAAGCAACAGTAGGCATGAAAAAGATGTAAATTTTTTATTGATAAACAGCCCCCCACAAAACAACTGCCATTCCGACTATCATCAGCAGTTTTAAGCGCGTGGCAAGCGCGGCAAAATGATTAACCGCCTTAGCGGATTGCAATTGCCACGCGAAAATACAAAACAGTGCCGAAAGGAACAGCCATGCGAACATGATTAGCCCTCCTTCTTTCATGGCGGCCATAGCTCCGCAGGCTGCAATTATCAACAAAGCCGTTGCCGATGCCACTCTTTTAGCAGCAGGTACACCAAGCACTACGGGCAATGTGCGGCAATTGGCAAGCCTGTCTCCCTCCGCATCTTCCAAGCATTTGACCTGTTCGCGCAGGAAATGGGTAAGCCCTGCAAAAACCATCAACTCGTAGAGCGCATTATTCACTTCGTTGCACAGCAAACGGAGGGAAAAAAAGGAGGCTGCACTCAACAATGCTACTGTCAGATTGCCTATCACGGGTGTGCATTTGAGTTTTCGTGCATATGCTATCAGCGCAAGCGCACTTCCCATTGTCAGCCACAAAAGCCGTTGGTTCATCAGGGAAAACAGCAAGCCACTGATAAACAGCGCAATAGCTATTACAATAGCCTGATGGACAGAGAATTTTCCGGCAGGTAACGGTCGTTGGGGTTTATTGATGCAGTCAATTGTAAGGTCGGCGCAATCGTTAATTACGTAGCCACCCGCAGCAGTACACACCACTGCCATTACCCAGCCAACAACCGCAAACGGCGATAATGCACAATTGCCGACCAACAGCCAATAAGCAGCCAAAAGCGAAACAGCCAGCAGTAAAAGGTTAGATAAGCGAACGAGACGGAAAAAGGCAGCCACGATACGGGTATATGAGGGATATAAATACAACAAGAGGGCGGCTTGCACCGACCCTCCTGTTTCTTTCAACCAGCTATGAAAAGAAATATCTAAAGCACGGCTCTAAATATTTACTGCCTGCGCAAAACTATTCTTTCTTACAAAAGAAAAGAGCGTTTTAACATTTTTTAACAAAACAACAAACTTAGACTTTTGTTATTTGCGCCTGCGGGAAAATGTCTTACTGTTACCTGTTCCTTTGGCAGTGGATTTTGACTTGCCAACGGGTTTGGATTTACTGCCGGGCTTTCGCTGTGTCGGTTTGTTCTTTTTCTCATGGAATGCCCCCTGAAAATCAGGGTTTTCACGGCGCTTTTGGCGGTCTATTTCCCGCGCCATTGCCTGCTGTTCCTCAAAACCTGTCGGCTCTATCTTTACCTCGGCGGGCAGTTCCATTACAGGGATGGTTTGACGAATGAGTTTTTGTATTTTCTCTATGTGATATACCTCTGCCTCGGTACAGAAAGTAATGGCAATACCTTCCTCCCCTGCCCTGCCCGTCCGACCGATACGATGTACGTAGTCCTCATAGATAATCGGCACATCAAAATTGATTACATGGCTTACTTCGCTTACATCAATGCCGCGTGCTGCCACATCGGTAGCAACCAAAATGCGCACGCCCCCCTCTTTAAAAGCTTGCATGGCATTGATGCGCGTATTTTGCCCTTTGTTGGCATGAATGATACGCACAAAAGGCGTTATTTTTCTGGAAATAAACTTGCCGATATTTTCGGCATTTTCTTTGGTGCGGCAAAATATAATTGCGCGGGTGATTTGCGTTTCGTCTGCCAGCAGATGCCCCAATAAATTGACTTTGGTTTTTAGGTTGGGCACAAAATACAGTTGCTGTGCCACTGTCTGGGCAGCTGTTGCCTGTGGTGCTATCTCCACGCGGATGGGGGCTTCCAGAAATTCTTCGGAGAGACGCACTACCTTGTCGGGCATGGTAGCAGAAAACAACAGGTTTTGCCGCTTGCGTGGGATGATTTCCAGCAACTTGCGGATTTGCGGCATAAAACCCATGTCCATTAACTTATCGGCTTCATCTAAAATAAAGCACTTTAACTCTTTGAGTACCAGCTCGCCTGTGCGGTACACATCCATAAACCGCCCGGGTGTGGCAATAATCACATCCGTTCCGGCTTTGACGGCATCTACCTGTGCTTTCATACCTATACCGCCATACAATGCCGTGCATCGCAAATCGGTATAGGCCGATAAGCGTTTAAAATGTTCGGCAATTTGCATGACCAACTCACGCGTGGGCGCAATAATCAGCGCACGGGGGAAGTCGGTTTGCGCATATTTTAACCGCATGAGCAACGGCAGCAGATAAGCGGCTGTTTTGCCTGTCCCCGTCTGCGCAATACCCAGCACGTCATGCCCCTCCAATGCCAGCGGAATGGCTTTTTCCTGAATGGGCGTGGGTGTTTCCCATCCCAAATCCTGAATAGCGCTGAACAGTTGTTTATTGAGCTTAAATGCCGCAAATCCGGTTGTTTCTTCCATGCCTGTTTTGTTCACTTATTCAACGTTCGCAACCTCCTTGGCCACTAATGCCAGCACCTCGGCATTGGCCTGCTCAATGTGCTGCAAATCGGCCTCGCTCAGGGCTGTGGAAACAAACAGGCTTTCATATTGCGAAGGTGCCAGATACACACCGCGCTCCAGCATCTCGCGGAAATATTTGCCAAATAGTTGTGTATCAGATGTTTTGGCACTTTCAAAGTCAGTAACGGGCTTATCGGTAAAAAACAGGCTGTACATAGAGCCGATTTCATTGATGGTGAAGTTCAGCCCGTTGGCTGCCAATGCTTTGCGGATGCCGTCGGTAATGCGGCTTGTGTTTTGGGCAACCTGCGTATAGACTTCGGGGTGCTCGTTCAGGTAATTCAGCATGGCCATACCTGCACTCATGGCAATTGGGTTGCCTGAAAGTGTGCCTGCCTGATAAACTTTACCGGCAGGTGAAACACAATCCATGATTTCCTTTTTGCCGCCGTAAGCACCCACAGGCAAGCCGCCACCAATGATTTTGCCCATAGTAGTCATGTCGGGGCGGATGCCGAACAGTTCCTGTGCGCCACCTTTGGAAAGACGGAAGCCCGTCATTACTTCGTCAAAAATATAAACAATGCCATGCTTGTCGCAAAGGGTACGCAGACCTTCCAGAAAGCCTTTTTGAGGCAGCACACAACCCATATTGCCTACCACCGGCTCAATGATGATGGCTGCAATTTGGTTGGGGTTCGCATCAATCAGTGATTCTACTGCCGCAAGGTCGTTGTAGGGTGCCGTAAGTGTGTCATTGGCAACGCCTTGCGTAACGCCCGGGCTGTCGGGTGCGCCCATCGTAACCGCACCGCTGCCTGCCGCTATCAGGAAACTATCGCCGTGCCCGTGATAGCAGCCTTCAAATTTGATGATTTTATTGCGGCCTGTATAACCTCTGGCCACGCGAATGGCAGACATACAAGCCTCGGTGCCGCTGTTTACCATGCGCACCTTTTCTACGGAAGGCACCATGCTGCAAATCAGTTCTGCCATTTCCACCTCGCGGCGCGTGGGTGCACCAAAAGAGAACGAACTTTCTACGGCTTTTATCACCGCTTCCTGAATCATGGGGTTGGCATGCCCCAAAATCATAGGCCCCCACGAGTTGATAAGTTCTATGTAACGATTGCCGTCTTCATCAAAAAGATAGGCACCCTTAGCAGATTTAATAAACACAGGATTGCCGCCCACTGCACGAAAAGCACGCACGGGTGAGTTCACCCCTCCCGGGATATATTGCAATGCCTGTTGAAAGAGCTCATGGCTGATTGTATGATTCATAGTACGGTTAATTTAGATTAGTTTTTCGGCATATGATAAACAAGAAAAAATTAGCGCAATATGTCAAAATACTCTTACTGATAACATGTTTGACTTGCCCGACTGTTTAAATCATATACCACACATTGTTTGTTTTTTTGATTACTTGCTCTGCGGGAATCGCATCCTGTAAGTATGCTTTACATCCCCTTTGCTGATTTTGGTCAGTTTTCCCTGAATCAATCGCTTTTTCAGCGGGTTGATATGGTCAATAAACAGCACTCCCTGAATATGGTCGTACTCGTGCTGAATCACACGGGCTTTCATGCCGTCGTAGGTTTCCTCGTGCAGTTCCCAATTCTCGTCGTAGTAGCGGATGCGCACCTGTGCTTGTCGCTGTACTTCCTCGCGAATGGAAGGAATGCTCAGGCAACCTTCTTCAAAGCCCCATTTGTCGCCCGTTTCTTCCAAAATGGTCGGATTGATGAAAACTTTTTTAAAATCTTTTATTTCCTCATCATCCGTTCCGCTGCCATCTACCACAAACAGGCGCAGCGAAAGCCCGATTTGCGGTGCTGCAAGTCCGATACCCTCCGCATTGTGCATCGTATCAAACATATCAGCGATGAGTTTAGGCAGGTCTTTGGGGTTCTCTTTGGTCAGTTCGGCTGCTACTTTGCGCAGCACGGGGTCGCCATAGGCTACAATCGGATAAATCATAATATTGTATTCTTTTTTTGTTCCATGTAAGATTGCAGGATGATGGCAGCGCTCACTTTGTCTAAATTGCCCTGCTTCTCCATGCGGTCTTTTTTCTTGCTTCCGGCAGCTATCATACTTTGCATCGCCATCACAGAAGTAAACCTTTCGTCCACCTCGGCCAGCGGCATATCGGGGAATCGTTTGCGGAAGGCTTTGATAAAGCCTCTGACCATAAAAGTGGTGCCTGTATCGTTATTATTCAGCTTTTTAGGCATTCCGATAATAACTTCATCCACCGGCTCGGCAGTCATATATTTTGCCAGAAAATCCATTAACTGAGCGGTAGGAATGGTTTCCAGAGGAGAGGCAATCAGTTGCATCGGGTCGCTCACTGCGATACCCGTCCGCTTGCTGCCATAGTCAATAGCTAATATTCTACCCAATTTTTTTACGAAATTGCACTGCAAAGGTAACGAAAAACGCACAAACCCATGAGAATAGATTTCTGCAAGTATCAGGGAACAGGCAATGACTTTGTCATGATTGATAACAGAGGCCGGTGGTTTCCTGCCGAAGACGAGCAATTGGTAGCACAACTCTGCCACCGCCGTTTCGGTATTGGTGCCGACGGGCTTATTTTGGTACAAGAACACACCGATTATCCCTTTGAAATGGTTTATTTCAATGCCGACGGACGACGCGGCAGCCTTTGTGGCAACGGAGGCCGCTGTACGGTTGCTTTTGCGCATCGGTTGGGGCTAATAGGTAACAATACGCGGTTTATGGCAGCCGACGGCCTGCATGAGGCACGGATAGATGAGCAGCAACTCGTTTGGTTGCAAATGGCTGATGTTCAAAATATCACCCCTTGGAGCGACAACTATTTTCTCAATACAGGTTCTCCGCACGTAGTGCAGTTTGAGCAGACCATTGCCGATTTTCCCGTATATGAAAAAGGCAAGGCAATACGTTATCTGCCGGACTTCGCACCGGGCGGTACTAATGTCAATTTTGTTGAAATTCAATCAGATAATAAACTCTACGTGCGCACCTACGAACGCGGCGTGGAAGATGAAACCTATTCTTGCGGTACAGGAGTAACAGCCGCGGCATTGGCTTACAGCGCTTCGTGTAAACAACCCACAGGTGAGCAACAGGTTGTTGATATCAGAACGCCGGGCGGCAATTTGAAAGTGGCATTTCGTCATTTGCCCGAATCTTTTTCCGATATTTGGCTGATAGGGCCTGCCGAATATGTTTTCAGTGGAACAATTGAGCGATAAAATACTGACAACCTTCTGCCGATTGAACAGGCTGTTCTTGTACAGCGCTATTATACTCATTATCTGGGCAGACAGTGAAGTAAAAGCACAAAGCAACAACGTCAATTTAGACAGCCTGTTTCGGGTAATAGCTACCAATAATCCCGATGCGCAAATGGCTGTATTGGTGCCTGTTTGGGAACAGCGCGCCGAGTTTTCGGTAGCGCAATCCGAGTCTATCATGCGGGCAATAGAGGGGCTGTACAACAGAACCGGCGAAACTTCTTCTAAGATACTGTATTACAGAGCCAAAGCGCTTTCGTCTTATTACCGCAATCAACTGTCGGAGGCCTTTCATGCCTGCGAAAAGGTAATGGAATTGCCGATACACACGGCACAAGACAGCCTCAGCCTGATACAAACGCTTTTTGTGCGCGGTATAGCCTATCATGCCAGAGGCGAATTAGGAAATGCTGCCAAAGACTTTAACACCGCCCTCCGATTAGCCCACGGACGCAGAGCTTGGGACAAAAGCAAGCAACTGAATACACTGATTGCAAAGTTGTACCTTTTTGGAGGCTTGATAGACATCCAACGCAATGACTTACCTGCCGCCGAGCAAAAATTCACGGATACAAGACTGATTTTCAGAAAATTAAACGATAAGATAGGAGTTGCGCTTGCCGATGCCTACACGGGCAATCTGTACATCAAACAAAAGAATTACGTCCGTGCGGAAGCACTTTTGAGAAGCAGCCTGAATACTTTTTTGAAAGCTCAGGCCTATCACCAAACCGCACGGGTCTATTCGTACTTTGGCCACATGGAAATGGAGCGCGGAACGGTAGATGATGCCTTGTTGTGGTACAATAAGTGCATTCAAATAGACAGCAGCAACCACAAATTGATTTCCTTACAAGACCATTATTTAGATGTAGCCCGTGCCCTGTTGGAAAACAGCAATTACGAAGCCGCCAAGCAATATATCAACGAAGCCAAGCAAGTAGCATCTGCTACCGACAACCAATATGCGCTTATGCTTGCCTATGATATGGAAGCCGAGCTTTACTATGCAACCGGTAATTTTCGGAAGGCCTACGAAAGCCAGCAAATCGGCAATACGCACCGCGACAAGGTGTATGACGAACAGCTACTCACCGAAATTGCCAAAAGCAAAACAGAATCCGCACAGGCAAAAGAGACAGACAGCCTCCGAATAGTGAGTATTACCAAACAAAATGAGGCAGCAGCAGAAAAAGCCCTCAACGAGCGGCTTTCCTTGTATCTTCGCCTGCTTGTGGTGGCTGCCGTTATAATTTCAATACTACTTGTCGGACTTGTTAAGACAAACAAAAAACTGAAACAGAAAAACATAGAACTGAACAATAAAAACACGCGACTTGACCAAGCATTGATTGACTTAGAACTTACGCAGAAACAATATGCCCAATCCGAAAAATTGGCAGCGCTGGGTAAACTTTCAGGCGGCATAGCGCACGAAATACTCAACCCGATGAACTACATCAATAACGGCACGCAACAGTTGGAAAAAGGTATCAAACGACTGATTGCAGCCAATGAAGAATACCGCCGCATGTTAAGCCAATTTATACCGGAAAAAGACACTGCCCATCATTCCCGCGAACAAGAATATGCCTCATTGCAAGCCGAGGTTTACATGTTTCTGGATATCATCAAATCAGGTGTCAATAAAATTTTAGGGATTGTAGAAAGCATCAGGCAACTCAAACCGCCCGAATTTAAAAGCGCAGATATCCACAACACCATAGAAAACGCTTTGCACATGCTTTCCGCGCAATATGAGGATATTGAGGTGGAGCGTCGGTACGAAAAAAAATGCCCTCAGGTGATGGCTGACCACTTGCAGTTAGAACGGGTATTTACCAACATCATCGGTAATGCCTTCCAAGCAATACGAATAGCCAAACGAATGCACGGGAAAATAACCATTACCACTGATTTTTTTTCATTAGAAAAAGAAAATGACAAATTATTTGTCAGAGTAGAAATACAAGATAATGGCATCGGTATGACCGATAAAGTAAAACAACAAATTTACGAGCCTTTTTTTACTACCAAAGAAGCGGGCAGCGGCATGGGCTTGGGGCTTTACATCACCAAACAAATTCTTGATTTGCATCAGGCCAAAATAGACATCATATCCGAACAAAATGTGGGCACCAATTTTATCATAGCCCTGCCTGTAAGTGGCTTGAATTAGAGAAAATTTCGTATAATTGTTTCCAAACTAAACTGCAAATACACCCTTATGGATGTAAGTGACCCTTATAAAATTCTTTATCTGGACGACGAGCTGAACAACCTCATTATTTTCAGGTCGCAGTTTCAGGAAGAGTTTGAAGTTTACACCGCACAGACCGTACAAGCTGCTTTAGATATTTTACAGCAGCACGAAATAGAACTGATTATTACCGACCAACGGATGCCCGGCATTACCGGCATTGAGTTTTTGCGCAGCATCCACCATATCTATCCTCGTATTACCAAAATAATTTTGACCGGTTTTGTAGATATTGAAGAAGTAAAAATTGCCATTAACGAACTTGGCATTGCAGGATATATCAACAAACCGTGGGAAGAGCTTTCACTCCGTCTGCTGATGCTGAAGGCCTGCGAATCTTACCGCAACGCACGCGAAATACGGCTTTTGACCGAACGCTTGGAGCAACGCGTACAAGAGCGCACCGAAGAGTTGAACAGAAAAACCCGAATCCTTGAAATCCAAAACGAGTTACTTACCGAGGTCAATAATGAAAAAAACAGCATCATTTCATTTATAGCACACGACCTGAAAGGGCCTCTGAACCGCATTGAAGGGCTGATTACTATTATGGTAAATTCTACGGAAATTACCGAAGAACAACAAGAATACTTCCGCCTGATAATGGAATGTATAAACGACGGCAAGATGCTGATTCGCAACTTGTTGGATGCCAAAGAAATGGAAGAAAACACCAAAGAAGATTTTTATCCGGTTGATGTACATGAACTGATAGACAAAGTTTTTGCAGCCTATGAAAAACAAAGTACACAAAAACAAATCCGTATGCATTTGGAAAACAACTTGGAATCGGCCGTTATCCATGGCAATGCAGACTATGTCATGCGTATCATGGAAAACCTGATTTCCAATGCTATTAAGTTTTCACCCATCGGAAAAAATGTTTTTATCAGACTACAAGACCTTGATAAACATTTGGCAATAGAAGTACAGGACGAAGGCCCCGGTTTTACCGAACACGACATAAAAAATCTTTACAAGTCGTTTAAAAAACTTAGCGCACAACCCACAGCTGGGGAAAGTTCCACCGGGTTGGGGCTTGCCGTAGTCAAGTCGTTGGTTACCAAAATGAACGGCCAAATTGCACTGTACAGCGAACCCGGACAAGGGGCACGCTTTATGTTAACCCTTCCTAAACACCGGTAATTGCAATCGCCTGCAAATGAATTTAGTTATTTAATCGTTTGGCAATAATTATCGGCAAATCAACTACAAAATGGCAGCCTATTTGTAATGCTTGCATATTATGGAAGATGACAGTTGCTATTTTCGTAGTTTTTTAGCTGCCTTGCTGATTTGTATTGCACCCCTCGCCTTTGGACAAAGCCATACATCTCGGCCTTCGCCGCTGTTCTATAACCGCTTGGCCGAAACCTACATAGACTCGCTGCCGATGCGCTCGCTGCAATACGCCGAGCAGGCGTATTATTTGGCTAAAGCCCGCCAAGACAACCATGCCATTTACAGAGCTTTGAGCAATATTGTAGCCGCACATTGGAAACTCAACAATCGCGAACAACACAAGTACTACTCCGTTTTGCTGTTTGAAGCGCACAAACAGCTACGAAAAAACCGTCAATCAACACCTTGGGACAAAATGCTCGCCTTGCAAAAAGAAGCGGACAGCATACAGATGCAACTCACAGAAGAGCGTTACAGGCAAGCACTTGCACAGTCGGAAAGTGCCAACTATTTGCTACAAACTTGGCTGATATTTGTAGCTCTGCTGAGCGTCGTCGTTCTGTTTTTCTGGTGGCGCACACAGCGCACAAACACCTTGTTGGAACAACAAAAACAGGAAATTGTGCATCAAAACCAACAATTGCAGGAGCAAAACGAATGCCTGCATCAACTGGGAATAGAACGGAATGAGTTTATCCATATGCTTTCGCACGATTTGCGCACGCCTTTCAATACCATTTACGGCTTGCTGCGCCTTATTGAAATAGATGGCGCGCCCAACAGCCGACAGCAGGAATACATCACACAAATAGATACCACTATTAAACGTGCCAACGTGCTCATTAAAGAGATATTGGAGGCAAGTCTTTACGAACAAGCCGATGTCCAAACTCTCAAAACCGAAGCAGTAACCGTGCATCAGGTAGTAGAACAGGTAATAACAGATTTTAAAAGTTTGGCCGAAAGCAAAAACATAGAAATTGTATTTAACAAACCCTCTGCTGATTTGAGCATCCACGCAGACCAACAAGCACTTGTACGAATTTTAGAAAATCTGCTTTCCAATGCCATCAAGTACTCCCCTACTGACCGCAAAGTCATTGTAGAAATAAAGCCACAGCAAGAGAGTTGCCATATTTCGGTGCAGGATTTCGGCCCCGGCTTTACGGAAGAAGACAAAAAGAAGATGTTCAAAAAATTTCAGCGACTCAGTGCCCGACCAACGGCAGGTGAACCTTCTACGGGTTTGGGGCTTTCAATTGTCAAAAAACTCACCGAACAAATGAAGGGAACCGTAACATGTGAAAGTGTGCAAGGTAAAGGGGCAAAATTTACAGTCAGTTTTCCCCTAATACCCGAAAAGCAATCGCTTACCCATACGATGTTGTAATTTTTGTAAAAAATTGCAACTTGCGGCTATGGATATGATTAATCGTCTCATAGATTCAGCTGTTGCTGCCAATCGTTTGTTGGCACAGGTGCCGCAAACAGTGATTGCCCAATTTTTACAAGCACTTGCCGAAGCTACGGAAAAAGCAACGGATGTTATTCTGGCAGCCAATGCGGAAGACCTATCCCGAATGTCGCCCGATAACCCCAAATACGACCGTTTGTTGCTATCCCCCGAGCGCATAGCCAATATTGCCAATGAAATACGCCATGTAGCCAATCTGCCCTCACCCGTAGGGCGAGTGATAGAAGAAAAAACACTTCCTAATCAACTTTTTTTGCAAAAAGTAAGTGTACCTCTGGGAGTGGTAGGTATTATTTACGAAGCGCGCCCCAACGTAACGTTAGACGTAACGGCTTTGTGTTTGCGTGCCGGTAATACAGTCCTTCTCAAAGGCGGCAGCGATTCGCAAGCAACCAATGAGGCCATCGTCGGAGTAATTCGGGAGGTACTGTACCAATTGAAATTACCTATTGATGCCGTAACGCTTCTGCCCCCTTCACGCGAAGCTGCCGAAAAACTTTTGTTGGCTGAGGGAAAAGTAGATGTGATTATCCCGCGTGGCAGCCGACAACTGATTGATTTTGTGCGAAGAAATTCCCGCGTGCCTGTCATAGAAACAGGGGCAGGCATTGTCCATACATACATTGATGCAAGCGCAGATATTGAAAAAGCAGCCAATATTATTTACAACGCAAAAACCCGACGGGTCAGTGTTTGTAACGCACTGGATTGCCTGCTTATCCATCGGGCTGTTTTGCCACAACTGCGCCATATGATACAACCACTTGCAAAGAAAAATGTAGAAATTTTTGCAGATATAGAATCCATGTTTTATCTGCAAGTTGGTTATCCGCGTCATCTGTTGAAATTTGCCGAACCCCAACACTTCGGTACAGAGTTTTTAGACTACAAAATGAGCATCCGCACTGTAAGCAACCTCGATGAGGCGCTCGAGCACATAGCCCGTTATTCATCCAAACACAGCGAGGCCATTGTGGCAGAAGACGCGGAAACCATAGAACGATTCCTCAACGTTGTGGATGCCGCCGCTGTTTACGCCAATGCCTCTACCGCTTTTACCGACGGAGCACAATTTGGCATGGGGGCAGAAATAGGCATCAGTACGCAAAAATTACATGCCAGAGGCCCCATGGCACTACCGGAACTAACCAGCTACAAATGGAAAATTAGGGGGAACGGACAGGTGCGCCCGTAAACCAGACAAGTAAACAGACATTTCAGGTTGAAAAAAATCAGCAAATTTGCATATATGCTTGCCTGTTATGGGTTGCAAAACATACAGCAAGAAGGGTCGGCATATTGTTCGCTGCTATTCAGCACCTCCTCGCGGTACTGACAAGTCGGGCATTCCATCCAATACCCTTTGGCCTCTTGCGTAGGCAGCCCACACCAGTTGCACGGTAAGCCCTGTATGCTGGCGCCTCTCCCAAATCCGGGGCGGCGGCAATGCGGGCACAATGTCATCAAACGTTCCGCCAAATCGGTAGCAGCTGCGGCAATTGCCCGACAGCGCGTCGGGTTATGCATGGCGCGCATGTCTGTTTCTATCTGCACCACAGGCTGTTGCGCCAATGCCTGACTTACTGCAAAAGTCAGGGTTTCATAATCATGAATACCTTTGACTATCGGGTTTCCGCGCACAATGATACCATGCGAGGGGAAACCCGCACTGTCGGCAAATTCCAATGCTGCCTCAACTGAATCAACTTTTTGGGAAGAAAAGTTAGTGGCAGAGGTCAGATGCTGCCCACAAACCTCTATGCCAAGCTTCGTATCTTTCAGCATCACTATTTCTACGTTGGCGGCAACAAAAGGAATGCTCGGGTGCGGCCCGAATGCCCCTTCGCTTGCTATCCCGATACTTAGACCGGTTTGCTCTATTGCTGCCATGCACTTCATCCGTGCCGTTTCTGTCTGGCTGCCCTTGCGCTCTGTTTCACCGGTGAAAGTACCAAAAGAGTCTGTATCTACCGATGCCACCCGAATTTGTAAACCGGTGTTGTATTGTTCAAAAATTGGTGCAATAATTTTTTCCTTGGCATGGATGGTTGCCAATGCTGCCGTGCGATTTTGAAATAAAGTATGCGTCATTTTTTTGACGAATGGGTTGATTCGGAATGTGCAGGGTTTTGTACTGCCAAAAACCATTCCAAGGGCAAAGTAACCATAAATTCGGTTTGCCCGGGTCGGCTGCATACTAATTCTATGGCACCGCCAAGTTTATTGGCAGCTACTTGTGCAACATAAAGCCCCATGCCTGCACCTTTCATCAAATTAACGCCTTTGTAGCTGTTTTTGAACAAGTGCGGGATAGACTCTTTGGGTATACCGATTCCATTGTCGTTTACTCTGATAATCAGATTGTCATTTTTTTGAACAGCGGCAATGCGTATGTAAGAATTGCGGTAGGATGAATCGCGATAGGTAATCGCATTTTCCAATAAACTTCGCAAAATAATATTTATCAGCGATGAATCCGATGAAATATTTAACTGCGGAGAAACTTCTATCAGCACAGTAATATCAATTCGTTTATCTAATTGTACCTCTTCTATTGCACGACTGACAAGTTCCAATACATTTATCGGATGAATATCAGGAACTTTATTTTTCAAACTATTGAAAATCAAAAGTTTATACATAGAGTACTCCATCCTTGCCGCTGCGTTGGCTACCAATTCAAAATATGCCAATGCATTCAGGTCGCCAATTTTTTTTTCTGTTTTTACCAACTTGCACAGCCCCATAATTTGGGTAAGCGGTGCCCGCAAATCCTGTGCGGCGCGATAAGTAAACGAATCCAACTCTTCCAATGAAAGCAACAACTCGTTTTCCATCTGTTTCTGCGTGCTGATGTCTGCCATGGCCAACATTACAATAGTCGTATTTCCTACTGCCAAAGGTTCTATCCAAACCTTTAAGTCTATGATTTTCCGATTGGCGGTAACTTGCTGCCAATTTTCGGACACCGATTTGTAGCGGTTCATCAATACGCGATTGAGTATGTAAGCTACACGGTTCTCTTCCCACTCGGGACACAGTTGCACAATGGTTTTGTTCAGTAATTGATTTTTTGAGTAGCCGTATATTTTAGAGGCAGCCTTATTTGCGTCTGCAATACTTCCCTTTTCATCCAATATTAACACGCCAACAGGCAGGTTATCAAGGATTTTGGCAAAGAGCGAATCGCTATTCAATTGTGCAGTGGCATAATCATTGGACTCAACATTATTACTTTTTACGATAAAAAACACAAA
The DNA here is from genome assembly GCF_021206925.1 of Rhodoflexus caldus. Taxonomy (NCBI): domain Bacteria; kingdom Pseudomonadati; phylum Bacteroidota; class Cytophagia; order Cytophagales; family Thermoflexibacteraceae; genus Rhodoflexus; species Rhodoflexus caldus. Next base: position 388,615 of record NZ_JAJPRF010000002.1, read on the forward strand.
AAAGAACCCTAATATTACATATAAAATTTCCAATATCACCACATACCTGTCTACCATGTGATAGCCGGTAAGCCTTGATAAAAGGCTAAAAAAGAGAAAAGTAAAGACTGCAAAGATGGAAGGATAGAGGACAAATTGTGATTTTTTATCCATTTTAATAACTTATGTAATATTTTACGAAAGTATAAAATCATTTTGATTATGCAAACTTTTTGCGCCCGCATACGGAAACTTGCATAATTTTGTCGCTTTAAGGTTAAGCAAAAGTGGAACTCAATACTTTCTGGATTATCGCAGTAGCAACCATAGGTTTTTTTGTGCTGTTGCAACTTATATTACAAGGAATCTGGTTTGGTAAACTTGCATTTTTTAAGCCTACCGCATCGCAACCCGTCCGGTATGAAGGCATATCTGTTATTGTGGTAGCTCGCAACGAGCATGACAACCTGACACATCTGCTGCCTATTCTTTTAGAGCAAGATTATCCTGCTCCATACGAAATTATTGTGGTGGACGACCACTCTACCGACGACACATTCTGGCTCTTAAAAACAGCCGCACAGGCCTTTGATAATCTGAAAACAGTTACCATTAATCACACCCCGGCAGGTATTCATCCTAAAAAATATGCCATCACGCTGGCCGTGAAAGCCGCAACCTATGAGAGGTTGGTACTTACAGATGCAGATTGTCGCCCCTGTTCGGCCAAGTGGCTGGCCGCCATAGCTGCAAATTTTGACAATAAACAAATTGTGCTGGGCTACTCTCCATACATGGAACGCAAAGGGTTTTTGAACCGCCTAATTCGCTTCGAGACTTTATATACCGCCATGCAATACATTTCCTCTGCGCTGTGGGGGCATCCCTACATGGGGGTTGGCCGCAATCTGTCATATACCAAAAGCCTGTTTCTCGACAACAAAGGCTTTCACAAATTTCAGCGGGTAGTCGGAGGCGATGACGACCTGTTGGTCAATGCCCTTGCCACTGCGCAGAATACGTCAGTTGCCATCGGAGCGGATACACTTGTGTATTCGCTGCCTAAAACCACTTGGCGCGGATGGTGGCAGCAAAAACGCCGCCACCTCTCGGTAGGCAAATACTATCATTGGAAAGACAGGTTGTGGCTGGGATTGAACACCATGTTAGGAATAACAACACACATACTGATTTACGGCGGGCTGATAACAAGCCTTCTGTGGCAACAATGGCTGCCTGCAGGCATCATTGCAGGTATTATGTTGCTGCGGTGGGGTTTCTTAGGAACAATTACCTATCTTTGTGCAAGACAACTTGGCGATAGATTTAGCATTATTTGGTGGCCTTTATTAGACTTTTCCTATATAGTTTATTACTTTACGGCAGGCTTATCCGTACTGATTAGCAAAAAAGTAGAATGGAAGTGAATAATTTCACAAATAACGACAGCAACAACGAACAAGAACAAGACAACGAACGGTTGTTTTCAACCAAAGCGCTTGCCGATTTTAAGCTGATAGACCGTGCTATTAATGGCGATGAAAAGGCTTATGCAGAACTGATGCGCCGTTATAAAAAGCCCGTTTATCATACTTTGCTGAAAATGGTACGCAACTCCGACGACGCTGACGACCTTACGATAGAAGCCTTCGCCAAAGCATTCAAAAATCTGCCCAAGTTCAAAAAAGAATACACTTTCAGTACATGGTTGTTCCGCATCGCTACCAACAATTGCATTGACTTCATCCGCCGCAAAAAACTGGAAACTACCAGCATCAGCACCGGTTATTCGGATGAAAACGGAGACCCTATTGATATAGACATCCGCGATGAAAACCTCAATCCGCAGGAAAGCGCCATTAACGTACAAAAAATAGAAATTGTGCGCACAATGGTAACGTTGCTGCCCGATAAATACCAGCAGTTGGTACAACTACGCTACTTTGACGAACTTTCCTACGAAGAAATAGCACAACAACTCAACGCCCCCTTGGGTACGGTGAAAGCACAACTTCACCGCGCAAGAGAGTTGCTGTACGATATTGCAAGGGCTAAAAAAGACATGATTTAATGAATCGCAAATTAACCTTATGGGGCTTATGGATTTTTTCTGTAAGCCTTTTTTACCTGCTTTGTCCGCCCGCATCGGCTCAAACATCGCCCAAACGCGAATTTAGGGCTGTATGGATTGCTACGGTTGCCAATATAGATTGGCCTTCGGCCAAAGGGCTGCCCACTGTACGTCAGCAAGATGAGTTTATCAACTTGCTGGACTTCCACAGGCGCACAGGCATGAATGCGGCAATCGTTCAGGTGCGCCCTGCCACCGATGCGTTCTATTTCAGTGCACAGGAAATGTGGTCGGAGTGGCTCACCGGCAAGCAAGGCCTCATGCCCGAGCCTTACTACGACCCGCTCCAATTCATGATTGCCGAAACCCATCGGCGGGGCATGGAGTTTCATGCGTGGATAAATCCCTATCGCGCCCAATTTGAAGGCGATTCGCTGCGGGTACACCCCGAGCACATCACCCGCCGCAAACCGGAGTGGTTCGTAACTTACGGAAAATCCAAAGTATTCAACCCGGGCATCCCCGAAGTGCGGCAGTACATTACCGATATCGTAGCCGATATTGTGCGCCGCTACGATGTAGATGCCATCCACTTTGACGATTACTTTTATCCTTACCAAATTCAGGGGCAGGTTTTCAACGATTCGGCTACTTACAGGCAATACGGCAAATCCTTTGCAAAAATAGACGACTGGCGACGCGATAATGTCAATCGGCTTGTAGAGGCTATCTCACTGCAAATCAGGCATATAAAACCCTATGTAAAATTTGGCATCAGCCCGTTTGGGGTTTGGCGCAACCGCTCGCAAGACCCGCGCGGCTCTGCAACACAAGGGGGGCAAACCTGTTACGACCATTTGTATGCCGATATTCGCCTGTGGTTAGAAAAAGGCTGGATTGACTACGTAGCCCCGCAAGCCTATTTCAGCATTGAGTTTGACAAAGTTCCTTACAAAACACTGGTAGATTGGTGGGCAGATAACAGCTTCGGCAGGCATGTGTACGTAGGGCACGCCCCCTACAAAATCGCTCCCGACGGCAACGACCCGCATTGGGCAAAACCCACCCAAATACCTGAGCAAGTGCGGTACAACCGCCGTAAAAACGGCAAAGTACACGGCAGCATTTATTTCAGTTCCAAATCGCTGGTGCGCAACCCCAATGGTGTCGCCGATTCGCTCCGAACCAATTTCTACAAGCACACAGCGCTGTTGCCGCTTATGCCATGGAAAAAAGGCAGCCCTCCCCCACCGCCTTCGGGTTTGGAAGTATTACCCTCCAAAAAAGGGGCGCTGCTGCGTTGGAATCCGCCCCCTAAACTTACGGCAACCGAAAATACGGCAAAGTACCACGCCATTTATCGGGTAAAAGCCAATGAACCATTTGATTTGAACAATCCCGCGCAGATGATTGCGCTAACCGGTACGGAAGGCTTCTTTTTAGATGACACTTTTCCTGCCGACGGCGAATATCGGTATGCAGTAACCGCACTGAGCCGTATGCACCACGAAAGCACGGCCGTATATTCGCATGCTATCAGGCTTCGCGCGCCCGGTGCATGGACAGACTTTGTGATTACACTTATCAATACCTATCGGCAAGCACCCAAAAACGGCAAAAAGCAGTAAAAAACTAAGCCATCCCGAGTTGCAGGATGGCTTTTACTGTATAGTGAAACAAATGGCTATTATTTAGTTCAGTTTGAACTTGATAGGGAGTGTAACACGTTGCGCAACAGGCTCGCCTTTATTGATAGCGGGTTTCCATTTTTCGCCTTGTTTTACTACACGCACCGCCTCTTCGTCGCAACCATAGCCAATGCCTTTGCCGGGTTGCACCCGCACATCTTCAAGGCTGCCGTCTTTTTTTACAACAAACTCAACAAATACCTGCCCTTCCGCATTGTGCTTTTTGGCCTCTTCGGGATATTGCAGCGATGTTTTAATATAGCGGTAATAAGAAGGATAGCCACTGGCCGGTTCTGCGGGCTGGTCGGCTACAACTACCACCTCCTCGTCCACTTTCTTAGGCTTTTCTGTTTTTACGACAGGCTTCTTTTCTTCCGCTTTTTTTACGGGTTCTTCTTTTTTGGGTTCGGGTTTTGGTTCAGGTTGTGCAACTTCCTGCTTCGGAGGCTCTGTTGCAGGAGTGCTCGCCGAAGTTACCGCAGGTTTCACCTCCTCAACAACAGGCTGCTCCTCTGTTTTCGTTTCCTGTTTTGCAGGCTCTTGACATGCCCACATTAAACATGCCCCTGCCACTATGGCATAATTGTACCAATGTGTAAATCTGGTTTTCATAGAATCTTTAACAAATGATGTACGAAAATTATATGTTATGATTAGTGGTATGTGAGATAATTAGGAAGAAATTTTGTCAATCAATTGCTGACTATTTCTTTACAATAAGGGGCTACGGTGAGTGTTACAATTTAAGTGCCAAACAAATAACAAACAAATCTTAACTTTGGCACATGAAGCAACGCGGATTAATTATGCGCTCAACCGGCTCATGGTACGACGTTCGGGATGAGCAAGGCAATAGGTACAAAGGCAGGCTGCGCGGGAAGCACAAACTACACGGCAACAAAGTAACCAATCCGGTTGCGGTAGGCGACTATGTGGAGTTTGTTATTGAAGATACAACCGAGGGGACTGTACTTATTACTGATATACTGCCCCGTGAAAACTATATCAGCCGCAAGTCGCCGCACAAAATGGCTTTTGCCCACATTATCGCCGCCAACATAGACCAAGCGCTGCTTATGGCAACGGTAGCGCTGCCCCGCACCTCTACCGGATTTATTGACCGTTTTTTGGTTTCGGCCGAATCGTTCCGTATCCCTGTTACCATCTTATTCAATAAATCCGACCTTTTAGACGAGGAAGCGCTTGCCTATCAGCAAGAATTGATGGAAACCTATGAGAAAATCGGCTATCAATGTTTAGCGATTTCGGCTTTGCACGGCAACAACCTGTCGCCCGTGAAAGAACTGCTTGCCGGAAAAAAAACACTCATCGCCGGGCATTCCGGCACAGGCAAATCCACGCTGTTGAATAGTTTAAATCCTCAATTAAACCTTCGCACATCTGCCATTTCGGAGTTTGCGGGCAAGGGCGTACACACTACCACCTTCGCCGAAATGTTTGAGTTAGCCCCCGAAACCTTTCTGATTGATACACCCGGTATCAAAGAACTTGGTTTGGCCGATATGGAAAATGAGCCTATTGCTCATTATTTCCCCGAAATGCGTGCCTGCCTCGGCATGTGCCGCTACCCAGACTGCAAACACATACAAGAGCCTGACTGTGAGGTGGTTAAACGTGTCAAGTCAGGAGAAATCGCTCATTCGCGTTACCTGAGCTATCTCAGTATGTTGGAAAATGAGGATAACAGGCGTTAATCGTTGCACCATTTTTGCAAATCAACTCCCTGATATGTTAACTTGCATCGTAATTCTTTAAATCATTCAACTAAATCATCAAATTATGAAGCATCTGAAATCGTGGCGTTTCGCTCTGGGAAGCCTGATTATTGCTGCACTTGCCGCTTGCTCAGGGGGAGGCAGTGCCGAATATGACAAACTCAAACAAGAAAACGAGGAATTAGTTGCCAAAATTCGCAAAGACAGCCTTTACATTGCCGGTTTAAATTCGGAAATGGACGAATTATATGCGAACTTGGATACCATGCGCGCACGCGAAGAACGCATCCGACAAGCCGCTGCCAAAATGCGCGCCGGCAGTATGAGCGGCCGTGAAGGTTCTCTGACCATTGACCAAAGTTTTGCCGAGCTGGAACGACTCAACAAAGAAAACCAGCAAAAAATTGCACAGTTGCAAAGCAAATTGTCTAAGGCAGGTAAAGAAAATGCTTTCCTGCAAAAAATGGTAGATGAACTCCAAAAGTCCATTCAGGATAAAGACAATCAAATTAAAGACTTGCAAATTACCATTGCATCTTTGCAAGAGGAAGTGGCAGGTTTGAAGTCGCAGTATGCTGCCAAAGCCGAAGAACAAGAGCGCACACAAGCAGCCCTTGTTGAAACCCAAAATGAGCTATACAGCGTTTTCTATGCCATCGGCACTCGCAAAGAATTGGAAAACAGAGGCGTAATTGATGCAAAAGGCTTATTCAACAAAAATAAAGACCTGAATGCCAATATTGATGAATCTAAATTCACCAAATTGGACAGCAGAACTGCTACTGAGATTGAAATCGGTAATTATAAGGCTAAAAGAGTAGAGTTAGTGCCTGCACGGAGCTCTTCCAGCTATCAGTTGGTGGAATCCGGCAACTCCGTAACGCTGAAAATCACAGACCCCAAAACTTTCTGGAAAACCAAGTTTGTTGCCATCGTAGTAAAGTAATCGTTATCATTTACCAAAAGCCGCCTGTATTCACTTGCAGGCGGCTTTTTTGTCATTAAAACGCTTTTTTTATTCAAAAAAATGAAACAAATTGCATAGTATGGGTATTAAAGGACATAAGCCTTTGCATATATGACCGATGACGAGATTATAGCCGCGCTTCAAAGCAATAATGAAACAGCCCGCAACAATGCCATGCGCCAACTGCTTGGGCTGCCCTATCGCAATATGATACGAAGTTTTCTTTTGAAAAATAGCGGCGACGAATCGCACGTTGATGAACTGCATCAGACGGCCTTGTTGGAACTATTTGACCAAGTTCAACGGGGAAGATATCAGAAAAAAAACAATGCCTCATTAAAAACATATATTTACTCCATTGTACGCAACCATTGGCTGAAAGACTTACAACGCCGTGGAAAACGCTACATTACCATTGAGGATACGGAGCAACTACCAATAATTGACATCCTTGCGGATACTGTTTCATGGCAAGGAATGCAGCAGGCAACAGAAATGCTGGATAAACTACTTGCAGAATTTAGTCAAATAGCTGCCGATTGTGCGAAACTTTTAAAGGATACTTTTTATTATAATTTAGGAGATGGCGAAATTGCGCCACGTTACAATATAGCCAGTGTAACAACAGTACGCACCAGAAGACTGCGCTGTTTGGCTAAACTCCGTACGATGTGCGAAAAGCGTGGGCTGAGTTTTTCATCATTTGTAACCACTGCCTATGAAGCCTGATGATAATACAATAGAAAAAATACATGATTACCTCTGCGGCGTATTGGATGCTGAGAAAAAAATGCAATTTGAAAAAGAATTGCAGGAAAACGCCTCCTTGCGGGAAGAGGTTGCCACGCAGAAGGAAATTATTCATGCTGTAGAAAATACCCATCATTACCTCTCCGGCATAATGGATACGGAGGAAAAAATGCAATTTGACAAAAAATTGCAGACAGATGCCTCCTTGCGGGAAGAAGTTAATATGCAGCAGGAAATCATTTATGCTGTCCGCCGCATGGCAATGGCAGAGCAGTTACGCCTGTTGCAGCAGGAAGTTTTAAAAGAAGAAGGTGTACAAGAGCACAAGCAAGGCAACCAAGACGCCAAAATTATCCCTATTCGCCCGTATGCCCGCATCATCAGAATCGGGCTGGCTGTCGCAGGGATTGCCGCTGTACTTGTGCTTGGTTTTTGGATAACTCCGCTATTGCAAAACTATCTGTTCCCCGAACCGACCGTTGCAGTTGCCATTCCTCAACAATCGGAGTTTGTAAGCCCTATCAAGGGGCTGGAAGTGCCCGCTGAAATGCTTGAATTAGAAGCAGAAAAAGGCAAGACTTTCCGATTGCCGAGCGGTACGCAAATTAACGTACCACCCAATGCTTTCACCGATGAGAAGGGCACCAAAGTATCGGGGAAGGTACAAATCGTTTACAGGGAATATCATGACGGGCTAGAAGTGCTGGCAAGTGGTATTCCGCTGGAAATGGAAGAAAAACACATGGAAACCGTCGGCATGTTTGAAATCAGAGGCTACCGCAACGGCGAACCCCTGACCCTCAACGGCAGCATAGACGTACAACTTGCCTCATTTACCGATTCCCCCGGCTACAGCCATTTTCATCTGGCAAGCCACCGCACCGACGAAAGTACGGGGCAGCCCATTGTGCAGTGGCAGCAAATAACAGGTCTTTCCGAACTTATCATCAATGCGCGCAAACAAGCATACTTTGATTCGCTGAAAAAAGTTTATTACGAACAAGCCGAAGCTCATGCCAAAACCGCTTTTGAGAACCAACAACTGAAAGCGCTGGAAAGCACCGTAAGCGGGTGGCAACTCAAAGCGGTGAAAAGCAACGTAATTATGAGTTGGCTCAATACGCAAGGCATGGAATACATAGGCTTCCAACCTGAGTATCAAGACCCAGACAGTGAGGAAATGTCATGGGTGAAAGCTGCCAAATGGCAAAAAGCCAATGCGGCTGTTGCCTCTTTTATGCCAATGGCGCAGGTAAGTATCCCCTCTATCACCGGTAATTTTGTCGAAGTCCGTTTCAGTAATGATGCTAAAAAGCTGATAATCAAAACAGCTAACAGCACACTCCTCTACCATTACAACGGGCAGCTAATCGGCAAAATTGCCATGAAAGATGCCGTGTTTACCTCTGACGGTGAACACATCATCGGCCTTTCCGATAAAAAAGAACTGCTTTGTTACCGCACTTCCGATGGCGCTTTTGTAACACAATACGGGCAACTCATTCCGACCAACAGCCGCGAATATGACCCTAAAATTAACAACAGTGAGCGCGCCATTACCACCTATGTAGGGCAGGTTATGGACTATGACATCTCTCCCGACGGCCAGCGCGTCGTTACCATTCATACCGATGAAAGCGCTGTACTGTGGGAAATTGGCGGGAAAATGATTAGCCGCCGCAAAGGACTCCCTAAAAGTTGGGTTACGGAGATTATGTTTACCAATCGGAACGGCACGGAAATGATTGGCAAAATGCACGACGGCACTATTCTCCGTATGAATGACCAATGGCAATCGTTGGGCAGAAGCAATAGTTTCTCGCGTCCTCCCGACTATGACGGCGGTTTGTCGGAGAAAAAATGGACTATGACACTCAGTAACCAAACCCTCAAACAACCCGATATAGACTTAGACCGCTTGAACAACAACAGCCGCATGGTGTATAAAAATGTAGCACAACACGCTTTCTATATCAACCGCAAACAACAGGACACATGGCAAGCTGTTGATACACTATATGTCGCAGGCATTGAGCGCGCATCGGCATATACCATCGCCCCCGATGGCCAGCGAATAGCTCTGCTATTGGGCAAAGACAAGTTGCAGATATGGCAAAAAACCGACACAGACAAGCAGATTTACCGTCTTTCGTTAGAAGGGGCATCGTTTGAAGCAGGCAGCAAAATTTTAGATGCGCCACAGGTGCATTTTTATACATATGTACAGCCCGGAGGCCGCCCGCAATTACGCAAACAACCACGGTTGGCAACTTTTGAAGAGTTGCGCCGACGCAATCTGAAAGTAGCCGACCAAAAACTGCAATTTGCCCGCGAACAACACACCGAAGAGGCAGACTATCTGCGGGTTTTCCATGTTACCAAATTTGGCATTTATCATGTAACGCGCCCGTTTGAAGAAGTAAAAGTGGCATACAGCCACCTGATATTCTCTGCCGAAAACAGCAGCGGCACAATGAAGTTGTTCCAATTGGCAGGTGCAGAACGAACAGTTATCATTCCTTTGGGCGAGTTTTCGCTGAACAACCCATCGCCCGTAACTTTTGACGCATCGGGCGGTCATTTGGTGGGCGTACTACCCGGCGGCACGGTGTTGGTATTCTCAGCAAGGGATTTTGCAGACTGGCTGCGCGAAAACACCGCACAGGAAAACACCACTCCTCAGTTGGTATTTAAGCGGATAGACCCATCGGAAGTGAACTATCGGAAATTGAAACAGATACTCGAACAATCCTGATATGCTGCAAAAAAGAACAATCTATTGGGCAGCTATCGGATGGCTGGCGCTGCTATGTCTGGGTTTGGGCGTTGCAGCCCTTTATACAAAGCCCAAACCGCCGCTGAAGCCTCTGGCAGATGCTCTTTTACTCACCGATTTTTGCCTGACCACCGAAGCACGCTATCTGCGGCACTTCAACACTTTTGAGCCGATAGCACCCTTCCAGGATTTACCGGGCTATCATGAACACGCGCCTGCTTCTCCTTTTATTTACCCGATGATACAACAGCAGATTCGGGCAAAGTAATTGTGTAGGTTTTGCCTTTGGGCACTACCAATTTGTAATCGGAACTGTTAATCCACGGATTGTAGATTTTCAGGATTTTGTAATTAATGCCCATATCCAGCGCAAACTGCGGCAAGTCGTTGATAGTGCTGTCAATCGTTACGGTACGCACGCCGTCAAGCGGTTGGTACTTATCGGCATCTTCTACAAAAAAGCCGTATGCCTGCGGATTTTCAATAATCAATTTCAGTGCGATAATCCGCATCACATAGCGATAAGTTTCCCGATTCAGGTATAAATCGTAAAAATTGCTGACCTTTTGTGCCTTTACTGCATTGTCTAAACCTGTTACACCGCGGTTATACGAAGCCGCCGCAAGTGTCCAGTTGCCAAAACGTTTGTAAGCATCTTTCAGGTAGCGACAGGCCGCATAGGTGGAGGCTATGGGGTCTTTGCGCATATCTACATATTCACTGACTTCAAGGTTATAGGAAGGAGCAGTTGTTTTCATAAACTGCCAAAAGCCTACTGCCCCTACGCCCGACTGCGCGTGCTCGTCCAACTCGCTTTCGGCTACGGCCAAATAGAAAAAATCTTCCGGTACGCCTTCTTCTTTCAAAATACGGCTAATCTCTTTGCGCCAGCGGCCCTCGCGCTTCAAAATCAGGATGGTGGCTGAGTGTTTATAGGAGTTCTGAATCAACTCACGCTCTATGCGCTCCCGCACATCGGGGTCATTCATAGGCACTTGTTCGCCTGCAAAAGTCAGTTGCTCGGGCAAGGGGAAAGTGCTGATATACTGCTTCTTAACGGTTTTCAGTGAGTCTGTCCCCATAACGTTGCTTTTTTCCGATGAATCGGACATCAACAGCGAGCCACTGCCCAGAAACAATATTGTACAAACACTTCCTACCCCTAAAAGAAACTTAGCGCCAAACAACATGCTTTCAAAAAAGGTTAAATACTTGCCTTAAATTTAACGACGTTTCTATGAGAAACGTGCAACAAAACAACAAAAAATGAATAAACTCATGCACAATTCCTTTGGTTATTTATTTTGCTTCGTGCTTTCTTTCTTTGGGTTAGCCTGCGAAGCACAGAAAAAAGACAAAAAACAATCCATTGCTATGACAACCAACGTAAATACAGATACCGCTACTTTTGGGGCAGGCTGTTTTTGGTGCGTAGAAGCCGTTTTCCAACGTTTGGAAGGGGTTTTACACGTAGAATCGGGCTATGCAGGCGGCCATGTCAAGAACCCGACCTACGAGCAGGTATGCGAAAAAAATACCGGCCACGCCGAGGTGTGCCAAATCGTTTACGACCCTGCCAAAATCAGCTACGACGAATTGCTGGAAGTATTCTGGAAAACACACGACCCGACTACGCTCAACCGTCAGGGCAACGACGTTGGGCCGCAGTACCGCTCGGTCATATTCTATCATAACGAAAAGCAAAAGGAATTAGCGGAAAAATACAAAGCAGCATTGGAAGCCGAAAAAGTTTTTGACAAGCCTATTGTAACGGAAATAACCGCACTCAACGGCAATTATTACAAAGCAGAGGCCTATCATCAAAACTATTACAACAATAATCCCTATCAGGGTTACTGCGCTTTCGTGATTGCGCCCAAAATAGAAAAAATGCAAAAAGTGTTTAAGCACAAATTGAAGAAATAAGCCTATTGCACTTGCTCATTTCTGCGCCGCGCTTTTTGACCTGCATCAAAAAAACGCGGCGTTTCTTTTTTTACCTTTGTAAAAAACAGAAATAGAGATGAAAAAACTACTGATACTGCTTGCCGTGCACCTGCCGTGGGTTGCCTTTGCCCAAAAACAGGTGCAAAAACAACTGCAAAATCAGTTCATCATGGTCAAATCCGGCGATACCATCCATTTAGACAAAGGCTTTTTTGAGTTGGAAGGCACTCTCTGGCTGGACGATAAGCAAGATGTAGTCATCAAGGGCAAGGGCAAAGATGCTACTGTTTTATCGTTCAAAAATCAAACCTCGGGCGCAGAAGGTATTAAAATTACCAACAGCCGCAATATCACTATTGAAGGCCTGACGGTTCTGGATGCCAAAGGCGATGCTATCAAAGTGCAGCAAACCGAAGGTATTACTTTCCGCCACACAAAAACGGGCTGGTCGGGTAAACCTAAAAAGACAAACGGTGGCTATGGATTCTATCCTGTAAACTGCCAAAAGGTGCTGATTGAACACTGCGAGGCCGTTGGTGCTTCCGATGCAGGCATTTACGTAGGGCAGTCAAAAGAAATCATTGTGCGCAACTGCAAAGCATGGCACAATGTGGCAGGCATTGAAATTGAAAACTCACTGCACGCAGATGTGTATGACAATGAGGCGTTTAACAATACCGGCGGCATACTCGTATTTGACCTTCCCGATTTGGTACAAAAGAAAGGCGGATTTGTGCGGGTTTACAACAACAAAGTTTACGAAAACAACTATCCCAACTTTGCACCCAAAGGGAACATCGTAGCCAAAGTACCGCAAGGGACAGGTCTGCTGATTTTAGCCACTAACAATGTGGAAGTTTTCAATAATCGCTTTGTCAATAATATCTCCATTGGCACAGGTATCATCAGCTACCATATGACCGAAGAAACCATCAAAGACAAAGAGTATTATCCTTTCCCCGATAAAATTCACATTCATAACAATTATTTTGAACGTCCGATGGTGCGAGCCACCTCTAAGGGACGAATGGGCATGATGTTCCGTTTCAAACTGAAATTCGGAAAAGACGTGCCACATATTTTGTTTGACGGCATCCATGATGAGCAGCGTACCGAAAAAATACAACTCTGCATCCGCAATAATACCAACCAGTCTTTCGCGGATATAGATGCTGCCAATGATTTTAAAAATATCAGTCGTGTACTCGCCAAATACAACTGTGAGCTTCCAGCATTGAAACCGGTAACACTTGCTACTTCCCGATGAAAAAGTATTTGTTTTACACCGCTTGTGCCGTATTCATTGCCGCCTTAGTGGGAGCCGGGCAACGCTTCCCGAAAAAATACAAAAACAGCCTGTCTGAATACGGCTTTTTTACGGGGGCACTCGCCCGATTGCAACCCGCTGCCAATGTGCTGCCTTACGATTTAAACACACCGCTTTTCACGGATTATGCCCACAAACAGCGGTTCATGTATATCCCCGAAGGTAAACAGGCAGTTTATAACGACTCTGCCGTGCTCTCTTTCCCCGTAGGAACGGTCTTGATTAAAAACTTTTTCTATTATCAGGATGAACGCAAGCCCGAGAATGGCCGCCGAATACTGGAAACACGCCTGCTGATTCACGAAGAAAACGGGTGGACTGCCATACCCTACGTATGGAATGACGAACAAACGGATGCGTTTTTAGAACCTGCGGGCGAAACCAAATCCGTTACATGGCGCGACAGCAAAGGCACTAAGCAAACCATCAGCAACTATCAGATACCTAATATCAACCAATGCAAGGGTTGCCACATTTCGGGGAAAAGCCTCATGCCAATAGGGCCTTCCGCAAGGCAGTTGAACGGTTTGTATCCCTATGCAGAAGGCACTGAAAATCAGTTAGTAAAACTCTCTCAACTCCATAAACTCAGCAATCTCCCCGATTTGGAAAAAGTACCCCGATTGGTGAATTGGCAAGATGCCTCTGCCTCTCTGGATGCGCGGGCGCGCGCTTGGTTAGACATCAACTGTGGGCATTGCCACAATCCGAAAGGCCCTGCCAGCACCTCAGGGCTGCTGCTGGACATCCACAACACCGACCCTAAGGCACTGGGTATTATGAAAACGCCCGTAGCTGCAGGCAAAGGCTCGGGGGGGCTGCTGTATGACATTGTGCCGCGTCAGCCCGACAAGTCCATCCTGATATATCGTATGCAAAGCACCGACCCCGGCCAAATGATGCCCGAACTGGGGCGCACGGTTGTGCATCGCGAAGGGCTGGAACTCATCCGCGAGTGGATTCGGCAAATGCCTGCGCAGTAGATAGGCTGCTTAAAACACCTTACTTTGAGACTTTGAGTGCAAGAACATAAATATGCAAAGTTTGCTTTATCTCAGAAGATAAAATAACCGGCAGAACAAAGTCTAAGAAAACTTTGTTCTTGTGTAAACTTAAAATTTTGATAGCAATGGTAGAATTTAAGATACAGTTAGACGAAAGTATTGTCCAGACTTTTGGCTACAAACAAGTAGAGAGTTATTTGCAAGACTTTGTAAAAAAAATGTTGCTCAAAGCAGCAGCACAGGACGTTTTAGAAGACCTCAAAACAATAGATTTGCAAAACGACAAAGAATGGCAAACAGCACGCCATTTGGCTTGGCAACAAGAAAAACATAAATACTTGATTTCCCAATGACAGATTTTGTTATTGACGCCAACGTATTGATGACTATTCTGATAAGTGGGAAGGCAGGTTATAGACCTATTCTGACTTTCAATAATTTTATCTTACCCGACTTCGCACTGATAGAGGTAGAAAGATATAAAGATGTTTTGAAAGCCAAGACAAAAATGTCTAAATCGCAATTTACACAATGGACTTATTTTGTATTTGCTCAACTTACTATCTTGCCTCAATACATCTTGTAGCAAAGTATTTTGGCCAAGTTAGAACGATTACTTGAAAAAAAATTGACTTGAAAGACATTAGTTATGTAGCCTTAGCAATGCAGTTAGATTTACCCCTTTTAACAAGAGACAATCCCCTTTATGAGAGCTTATAAAAGCAAATATTTAGAAAAGTGATGTTGTTTGAAGATTTTTTGAGAAATTTTTGACAAAAAAGGCAATATACACATTATACTTGGGGCAACCCGCTACAATGTAGGCTAATGAACTAATTTAGACTTTTTTGCTTTCTATTGCAGCGGTGAATTGATTACTATTCACAAATATTTTTTGTTTTTTTGCTCTTGCAATATCAACACATCTATCCCTTACATCTTCCAATCCACACTTCTGCGGGCAAACTGTCAATTTTTCCTTCCAGAAAATCAGCAAAAACGGCAGCAAAATAGGGCGCAAGCGATACGCCTTTTGCACCAAGTCCGTTAAAAACCCCAATGCGTGGTTGCTGCGGATGCATACCGATAAAAGGACGGCGGTCATATGTAGCAGGGCGAATACCTGCCGAGCGACCAATAAGCTCCCATGAAGCATCGGTCAGTTTAGCAAGTTTTCCTGTGAGTTCGTCCCATGCTTTTTGTGTAGGTTCCAAACTCAAATCTTGTTGATGATAAGTTGCGCCGATACGGCAGATATTTTCTGCCTGCGGTAAAATCCAGCAACCACGATTGACAATTTCCTTGTATTGTTCATCGGTAAATTTTACCTGTAAGGTTTCCCCTTTCACAGGGCGGAAAGGCAAACTGAACAGACCACGGGCAGCCTCCTGCCAACCCCTGCAAAAAATCAGATAGTCGGCTTCAATCTCCTGAAAATAGACTTTATCTGCTACTGCGCGTATATCTTCCTCAGCGACTTCACATTCGCGGTAGATACCTGCTGCCAGCCACACCGACCGGGCAGCCGATAAAAGCAAGGGCAAATTCACATATCCGCAATTTTTAAGCATAATACCGCCAAAATCATCTTTAATTTTACTGCCGTAAGCGTCAGGTTGAACGACTTTATCAACATATCCTGCAAATTTTTCATCGGAAGTTTCTGCTAAAACCTCATTCTGCTGTGCCATGGACTCAAAAGGGCGGTACATGGGCAGCGGATGAAAAAAATGCGCGTTGAAATCGCGCTCCATTGCAGGATAAAATTCATGCAAAAACGGAAAAAGGCGGTCGGCAAGCCATGTTTTGGTCATGCGATAGCCCGTAACAGGGTTGAACAATCCCGCGGCCACTTTAGATGCCGTTTGCGGTTGGTTGTTATCGGCGATATGTACCGTGTGTCCGCGCTTGAGCAGCGTATAGGCAAGCGTTGTACCTGCGATGCCCTGCCCAACAATGAAGTAGTGTGCCATTTTTCCCTACCTTTGCGAAAATAAAACGAATCAACGTGCAATATTACAGTACAAAGCGCCAAGTGCCGCCGGTCAGCCTTGGCGAAGCCATATTAAAAGGTTTACCGGATGATAATGGGCTGTTCATGCCTGAGCAATTACCTCCACTCCCTGCTGAATTTATTGACAAATTGCCGCATCTTTCGCTGGAAGAAGCGGCACTGGGCTTTGCGGAAACACTTCTGAAAGAAGACCTGCCTGCCGATGTGCTGCGCGATATGGTACACAAAACACTGGGATTTGATGCCCCCGTAGTTTGGTTAGCTCCGCACACAGGCATTCTGGAACTGTTTCACGGCCCTACGTTGGCTTTTAAAGATTTCGGGGCGCGTTTTATGGCACAGGCCATGTCCTATTTCCTGCCCAAAGGAGACAAACCGCTGCACATTTTGGTTGCCACTTCGGGCGATACGGGTAGCGCCGTTGCACATGGTTTTTTGGGCATTCCCGATATTACGGTAGCTGTTTTGTACCCCAAAGGCAAGGTCAGCAATTTTCAGGAAAGGCAGTTTGCTACGCTGGGACAAAACATTACGGCCATTGAAATTGACGGTACATTTGACGACTGCCAAGCCCTTGTAAAACAGGCCTTTTTAGACGAAGAATTAAACAAACATTTCAGGCTTTCATCTGCCAATTCCATTAATATTTCAAGGCTGATTCCGCAGGCTTTTTACTATGTGTACGCCTACGCACAGGCCGCGCGCCAATACGGCAATCAGCCCGTTTACTTTGTAGTTCCCAGCGGAAACTTTGGCAACCTGACGGCAGGCATGTTTGCTCGCCAAATGGGGCTGCCCATTGCAGGTTTTGTGGCGGCAACCAATGCCAACGATATTGTACCAAAGTATCTGCAAAGAGGCGAATACATGCCACGCCCTTCGGTTGCTACCATCTCTAATGCAATGGATGTAGGAAACCCGAGCAACTTTGCACGGCTGGCCGATATGTTCCCGACATGGGGAGAGATGAAAAAACACCTGTACGGCTATGCTTTCAGCGACGAGGCAACGCGGGCAGCCATGCAGGAAGTGAAACAAAAATACAACTACGTAATAGACCCGCACGGCGCAGTAGGTTATCTGGCTTGGGAGCAGTTCCGCAAAGAACATGCACCTGAAAATGCAGTAGGCATTGTGCTTGAAACAGCACATCCTGCCAAGTTTGGCGAAGTGGTGGAATCCGTTTTGGGTGAAGCCCCTGCCATTCCTGAAAGACTGCGCCACTTGATGGAAATGCCCAAGTTATCCATTCCGTTGTCAAAAGATTATGCCTCTTTCAAATCATTTTTGATGCGGCATTACCCCAATTAAAACTCTTTAACAATGGTTTTTACATCCGAATAGGTCGGATTCCGTAAATGATTTGTAGTTTCGCAAACCTTAAAGGGCTACTTGCGCCCGAATTATTGCAAATATGATGACATATAAAAAGCTGAATGACCTTGCAGGCTGGATAATCTTTCTGATAGCAGCCGTTGTATATGGCCTCACGGTTGAAGACACCGCCAGTTTTTGGGACTGCGGCGAATTTATTGCCGTTTCTTACAAACTAATGGTACCTCACCCGCCGGGAGCGCCACTTTTCCTGATGCTGGGGCGCGTGTTTTCATTCCTTGCCTTCGGAGATAAACTACAAGTAGCATTTTGGATTAACATGCTCTCCGCGCTGAGCAGTGCATTTACCATTTTGTTCATGTTTTGGTCTATCACCTTGTTAGGCCGCAAGCTGATGGGGCTGCGTCCGACGGACGAACCCACGGGCGTACAAACATTCGGCATATTAGCTGCCGGTGCGGTTGGTTCGTTGGCATACACGTTCTCCGACTCTTTCTGGTTTTCAGCTGCCGAAGCAGAAGTTTATGCCATGTCATCATTCTTTACGGCAGTCGTATTTTGGGCAATGCTCAAATGGGATACCCTCTCCGATGAAGCCGATGAAAACCGCTGGCTCATCCTGATTGCCTACATCATGGGGCTTTCTATCGGAGTGCACTTGCTGAACTTGGTTACTATCCCCGCGCTGGGGCTCATTTACTACTTCAAAAAATATCCCACACCTACCAATATCGGCATTTTCACCACGCTTGCTGTCAGCCTTTTCATTATCGGCATTGTGATGGTGGGTGTTATTCCGGGGCTGCCTTCCATTGCCGGAGGTTTTGAAATATTCTTTGTCAATACGCTGGGGCTGCCATTCGGTTCAGGTGCGTTGTTTTTCTTTTTTGCCATTATTGGCGCGTTGGTATGGGGTATCCGCTACTCCATCCGCAAGGAAAACGCCCTGCTGAACACCGCGCTGCTTGGTTTTACTTTCATTCTGATAGGCTACTCCTCTTACGCACTGGTCATTATCCGCTCAAACTTCAATCCGCCGATTGATGAAAACGACCCGTCGGATGTAATGAGTTTCGTTTCCTACCTGAAACGCGAACAGTACGGCGACCGCCCGCTGCTCTACGGTCGTACTTTTGTTTCGGAGCGCGAGTCGGTAGAACAGGGCGAACCCATTTACCGCAAAGGGAAAGACAAGTACGAGATTTACGACTATAAAATGGAAATCAAGTACAACAAGGAAGTTTTGTTCCCGCGGATGTACAGCAACGGCGAAGACCATCCCGAACTGTACCGCCAATGGGCAGGTATGCGCCCCGACAAAGACCCTACCCTGTTTGACCATATCTACTACATGATTCGCTATCAAATCGGGCATATGTACTTCCGCTACTTCCTGTGGAACTTTGCCGGACGCGACGGCGACGAAAAAGAAGCCGGTTGGCTGCTGCCATGGTCGCCCTCCAAAGATTTGCCGGAAGAAGTCGCCAATAACAAAGCCCGCGATAACTTCTACATGCTGCCGCTTATTCTGGGCATTGTAGGGCTGTTGTATCAACTGAAAAAAGACGAAAAGAACTTTGCCGTAGTCGGTATGCTGTTCATTTTGACAGGCGTTGCTCTGGTAGTGTACATGAACTCTCCGCCTGTTGAACCCCGAGAGCGCGATTATATCTACGTAGGTTCATTCTATGCCTTTGCCATGTGGATTGGCTTCGGTGTGCTTGCTATTGCCGACGGACTGATGCGCTTCATTAAAAATCCATTGCCTGCCACTGCCATTGCAACCGTTGTTTCCATGACAGTGCCTACCATCATGGGCGCAAAAGGTTGGGATAACCACGACCGTTCAGGCCGCTACCACTCCGTTGACCAAGCACGCAATATGCTGGCAAGCTGTGCGCCGAACGCCATTTTATTCACAGGCGGCGACAATGACACTTTCCCGCTGTGGTACGTTCAAGAGGTGGAAGGTTTCCGTACCGATGTGCGGGTAATCGTACTCAGCTACTTCAACACCGATTGGTACATTGAGCAAATGCGCCGCAAGGTTTACGAATCGGACGCTCTGCCGTTCAGTTTAACCTACGATAACTACAAAAGCGGTGTAAACGATTTTGTGCCTTATGTAGAAAATCCCGCGCTCAAAGCCAATGCCATCAACCTGAAAAGTTATTTGCAATTGGTAAAAGAAAATAATCCTGCCATTCAAGTAGCCTTGCAGGGTGGCGGCTCTACGGCTGCACTGCCTGCCAAAAAAATGTATATAGATGTGGACAGTGCCGCCATTGCCCAAAAGCCGTGGATTCCGAAAGGCAAAGCCGACAAAGTAGTAAAACGCATGGAGTTCAGCCTGCGCAACGGTGCGGGAGCACTCTACAAAGGCGATTTGATGCTGCTTGACCTGATTGTCAGCAATAACTGGGAGCGCCCGATTTACTTCAACAACACCTCTGCCAACACCATTGCTTTGGAACTGCGCGAATGGCTGCAAATGGAAGGCCTCACCTACCGCCTCATGCCTCTGCGTGCCAATAACCGCGGCGATGTGGGCGAAGTGAACAAAGAGGTGATGTACGAAAACATGAAGAAATTCCAGTTCCGCGGCTTTGATAACGAAAAAGTCTATCACGACGAAGAATACAGAAAGTTTGCGGCCAATACACGCAATGCCTTCTATCGTCTGGCGCTGCAATTCTATCTGGACAAGGAAAACGACAAAGCCAAGGAAGTGCTGGACAACAGCCTGCGCCTCATACCGGACAAGAGTATTCCTTACGACTACTATATCCCGCGCTACATCAAACTGTATTATGCGCTCAAAGAGTATGACAAAGGCAACCAACTGGCAGAATTGGTCGGCAAACGTGCCAAAGACAATCTGGCATACATTGTCCGCTACGACTTGGACGATTTCCAGAACTCATCGCTGAAAGACCGCAGCATGATTATGATTAACCAACTGCGCGACCTTTACGCTGAATCAGCCGAGCGTGAGAAAAATATTGCCGAAAACTTCGCCGCTGCCAACGACAGTTCTATTACCCAAGCCGATATTGACAAAGCAAAGGAACGTCAGGCATTTTTCAATAAGAAGTTTGAAGAATACGAAAAAATCTTCAATGACTATTACGACCGTCTGTATGGCAAGTAGTCGGAGAAAAAACAGCCCGCATCTCTGCCATAGAATGTGCAAAAGCAAAATCCCGACAGGTGTAACGCCCGTCGGGATTTTTAGTATTGCTGCAATGAGTTTGAGCGGCCTAGCAAATTACCTTGTCAGCAAATTTGGATAAGAGCAATTTCAGTTGCTCCACGCAAAATTAATGCACCTCAAATACCAACTCCGGCTCGGTTACTTCCATGTAGCCATTGTCGTTAATGTGAGTCATCTGTACGGCTTTCAATTCTCCGATAAGCAGCGGGTCATACTTGGCCGCCACCCGCACGTAGTTTTCCGTAAAGCCGTGCATCATACCGTCCTCTATATCATTTTCAAACAATACAACTGCCTGTTTGCCAATATTTTGCTCATAAAAATGACGGCGTTTTTTATCGGAAAGGATGTGCAACATTCGCGAACGCTCGGCACGCACCTTTTCCGATACTCGCCCTTGCATCGTAGCAGCGGGTGTATTCACACGCTCCGAATAGGTGAATACGTGCAGGTAAGAAACATCCAACTCATTGAGGAATCGGTAAGTATCCAGAAAATCTTCATCCGTTTCACCGGGAAAGCCGACAATGACATCTACGCCAATGCAACAGTCAGGCATCAACTCCTTAATTTTAGTTACGCGGTCGGCATAGAGTTCGCGGCGATAGCGACGGCGCATTAGCCCCAGTATTTTGTTACTGCCCGACTGCAACGGGATATGAAAGTGCGGCACAAATTTTTTGGATTGTGCTACAAAAGAGATGATTTCATCGGAAAGCAAGTTGGGCTCAATGGAAGAAATTCGGAATCGGTCGATGCCTTCCACCTCATCCAAACGTCGAATCAGGTCAATAAATCGGTATTGACGTTCACCGTTGATAAGGCCGTAATCGCCCGTGTTTACGCCGGTCAGCACAATTTCGCGCACTTCGCCCGATTCGGCAATTTCGCGGGCTTTTGCCAAAATATTTTCGGGCGTATCGCTGCGGCTTGCACCGCGAGCCAATGGAATGGTACAAAACGAACAACTGTAATCGCAACCGTCCTGCACTTTCAGGAATGTGCGGGTGCGGTCGCCGTAAGAATAGGCAGCATTAAAGTGCTCATTGGCGCGATGAACCTCTCCCGCAAAAATCTGCGGCGTTTCAGGGCGCACAAAGCCATCGAGCAGGTCGAGTAGGCGAAATTTTTCTGCCGCACCAAGTACAGCATCCACACCGGGAATTTCGGCAATTTCACGCGGTTTAAGTTGTGCATAGCAACCAATAATGGCCACATAACCTTCCGGTGAAATCTTACGGGCTTCCTTTACTATTTTCCGACATTTTTTATCAGCATTTTCAGTAACAGAGCAAGTGTTGATAATAAAAATATCAGGAGTTTCGGTAAAATCTACTTTTGAATAGCCGCGCTGCTCAAACAAACGGGCAATCGTGGAAGTTTCCGAGTAATTCAATTTGCATCCCAGCGTGTAGAAAGCCACCTTTTTCATGTTGCAAATTTCGGTAATAATTTGTAGTTTTGCATAAATCAGTTCAATAATAACGGTTTCCGCGAGCGGCAGGCCGTTATTATTTTTTTCTATTGATGTGTGTTTAACAACTAATTGAGTAAGGACATGCCAACGTATTACACTGCCGAAGGCTTGCAAAAGCTGAAGGACGAATTGCATGAATTGCGCACCAAAGGGCGTGCGGAAATTGCCCGCCAAATAGCAGAAGCGCGGGACAAAGGAGATTTGAGCGAAAATGCCGAATATGATGCAGCAAAAGATGCTCAGGGCTTGCTGGAATTGAAAATATCAAAACTGGAAGAATTGGTAGCACAAGCACGTGTTGTGGACGAATCTATGATTGACACCTCGAAAGTTTCCATTTTATCGAAGGTGAAAATCCGCAACAAGGCCAACGGTCAGCAGGTAGAATACATGCTTGTAGCCGAAGAAGAAGCAGACCTGAAACAGGGCAAAATATCGGTAAAATCGCCCATTGGACAAGGTTTGCTTGGCAAAAAGCAAGGTGAATTGGCAGAAATTACAACGCCTCGCGGTAAAATGGAGTTTGAAATTCTTGAAATCAGCCGCTAAAAGTGAACAGCCTGATTAAATACTTCTTTCGGGGGCTGCTGTTGGTCGTACCTATTGTGCTGACAGTAGCCACCCTTGTTTTTATTTTTAACTGGCTGGATGGCATGTTGCCCTTGCGTATCCGCGGGCTGGGTTTCTTCATCATTGTTTTTGGAATTACCTTTCTGGGACTGCTGACTTCCAAACTCAAACTGCTGCAACCCTTGGTGCGATGGTTTGAAGATACCCTCTCCGACTTGCCGGTTGTAGGTTTATTATACAGTTCCTTTAAGGAGCTGGTATCGGGCATTGTGGGCGAACAACAAAAGTTTACCCATCCGGTAATGGTGCGCTTAAATGCTGAAAATGAGGTGTTTCGCATTGGCTTTATTACGCAGCACGACCTAACGCATGTAGGAATAGACGACTTGGTAGCCGTATTTTTTCCACATTCCTACAATATTTCCGGCAACCTCTACTTGGTACCGCGTAAAAATATTCAACCATTGCCTACACAAGGCGCAGAAACGATGCGCTTTCTCATGTCGGGTGGAGTCGTAGAACTGAACCATAAAGATACGGAACAGACAGACGCTTAACACCGTATGAACAGCGACTTTACACCTATTAAGCATTGGGCAGAAGACGACCGCCCGCGCGAGAAATTACTCCACAAAGGACGCGCAGCACTTTCCGATGCAGAATTAATTGCTATTTTACTGGGTACGGGAACAACCTCGCTTTCGGCCGTAGATTTAGCCAAGCAAATACTATCCGCTGCTGACAATAATTTATACAATTTGGCGCGGTTTTCCATTAAAGACCTGCAAAAATTCAAAGGCATTGGCGAAGCAAAGGCAATAACCATTGCCGCTGCGCTGGAATTGGGCAGACGGCGCAAAGAAACCGAAGTTCCCAAGCGGGTACGCATCCGCTCCTCGCGCGATTGCTACGAAGCTATCCGACCGCATTTGGCTGATATTCAGCATGAAGAGTTTTGGATACTCCTGCTCAGTCGTGCCAATGAAATTATGCAAAAAGTCAATATCAGCAGCGGTGGCGTATCAGGCACTGTCGTTGACCCGAAAATCATCTTTAAAACAGCACTTGAACACACGGCAAGCGGGCTCATACTGGTGCATAACCATCCCTCGGGCAATTTAACCCCCAGCCAAGCCGATATTGACCTGACCGCAAAACTAATCGCCGCCGGAAAAGTGCTGGAAATAACGGTTCTTGACCACTTGATTTATACCGACAACGGCTATTTCAGTTTTATGGACGAGGGGATGATGCACTGATTAAACCGTTTCCCACAACATACCCACTATCAGGCGTTCCAATTGAGGCTCCGCATTGCGAGCGGCAGCCAGCACGTCTTCCAAAGTTATTTTTTGTATTTTTCCGGGGCTACACAGGTCTGTAATCACAGAAACGGCAAATACGGGCAAGTGCATATGGCGTGCCGCAATCACTTCGGGGACAGTGGACATACCGACAGCATCTGCCCCTATGATGCTCAACATGCGGTATTCGGCAGGTGTTTCCAAGTTAGGCCCCGGCACGCTTGCATAAACACCTTTTTGCAGTTTAATGCCTTCTCTTGCCGCAATTTTTTCGGCCAGTGCAATCAGTTGCGGGTCATAGGCCTCGCTCATATCGGGAAAACGTTCGCCTAAAGCCGGAATATTGGTGCCTCGCAGCGGATTATCGGGCTGCAAGTTGATGTGGTCGCTGATGAGCATGAGGTCGCTCAGGGCAAAGTCGGGATGTAAACCTCCGGCCGCATTGGATACAAACAACTGCCTGATTCCCAGTAGCTTCATTACGCGAACGGGAAAAACAACCTGTTGCATGGTGTAGCCCTCGTAGTAGTGCAACCGCCCTTGCATCATCACGACGGGATGCCCTGCAATTGTGCCGAACAACAGCCGCCCGGGATGTCCTTCCACCGTAGAAATCGGAAAATGAGGAATTTGTGTATAACTGATGCTGTGCTCAATACGCATGGCCTGCGCCAAACCGCTTAAACCCGTGCCGCTGATAATGCCTGTGGTGCAAGGCGCATCGGTAATGCTGCGGATGTAGCCTGCTGCTTCTTCAATTTGCTGAAATGTCATGTGGTTTTGTGTATTTTTGTGCGATTTGTCGCCTGCTTCCCATGAAAAAAATTTTGTTCAACAATATTACGATAATTGATGAAAACTCAACTTTTCATCGCCAAAAAACCAATGTACTGATTGCCAACGGAGATATTGCGGCCATAGGCAGTTCGGTAGAAGCAGGCGATGCGGAAGTGATAGCCGCCGAAGGGCTGATGGTTTCTCCGGGCTGGGTAGATATGCGCAGCCTGAGCGGGCAACCCGGCTACGAACACCGCGAAGCGCTGCAAAGCCTTGCGGCAGTAGCGGCAGCCGGTGGCTTTACCGATGTGGCGCTGCTGCCCAATACCAACCCCGTTATGCAAACGGCTGATGCAGTGGCTGCCGTCAAAAACTTTCGCAGCGAGTTTCCTGTTGCATTTCACCCCATTGCCGCTGCCTCTGTGGATGCCAAAGGCGAAGAAATGAGCGAATTGATCGATTTGCACCATGCAGGTGCTGTTGCATTTTCCGACGGCATCTATACCACTTACAAAACAAGCCTGATAATCAAGATTTTACTGTATATCAAACAGTTTGACGGATTGTTTATCAATGTGCCCAATGAAAAAAGTCTGGCAGAGTACGGGCAAATGCACGAGGGTGTGCAAAGTACTTTGCTCGGATTGAAAGGTATCCCCCATTTGGCAGAGGAAATGGGCATCCATCAACTCCTGCAACTGCTGAATTATACAGGTGGAAAATTGCACTTTTCCTGTATCAGTTCTGCGGAAGGCGTAAACCTTGTTCGCCAAGCCAAAGCACAAGGTTTTGCCGTTACGGCCGATGTAGCCAGCTACCATTTGGCATTTACTGATGAAGACCTGCATGGTTTTGATACCAACTTAAAGGTAATGCCGCCGCTGCGAACGGCCGCCGACCGCGCTGCGCTCATAGAAGGACTGGCAGACGGTACAATAGATGCACTCGTGGCTAACCACTTGCCGTTGGATACCGAAGCCAAGGCGCTTGAATTTGACCTTGCCGACTTTGGTATGATTAATTTGCAAACAAGTTTTGCCGTGGCTAATACTTTCGGCAAATTTTCGCCGGAAAAAATAGTGGAACTGCTGGCAGTTAATCCCCGCCGCATTTTAGGGCTTCCTCCAATGGCCATACAACCCAACGTCCCTGCGCATCTGACCATTTTTCACCCATCGGAAACGTGGACGTTTGACCAAAGTACCAACCGCTCGCTGTCGGCCAACTCTCCGTTTTTCGGGCAAACCTTCATCGGCCGCGTGTATGGAACGGTAAGAGACGGCAAATGGCACCAATAAGCGCACACGCGGGAATAATCGTTTTTTTTGATTATAGGCAGAATTTGAAAACCTACTGTTGAATAATTTTACACATGCCGCTAATTTCAGGCGGATGGCTTGATTTTTTTCAGATACTCCAACTAAGTGAGTGAGCAAATTAGAACGTACTACATTGCTTGACGTTTAATCCACCACAAGAATACAAATACACAAGATTTTGTGTTCTTGTGCGTTTGTGGTAAATATAGGTATGTGCGCAAAATTGACCACTTACTTAATATCACAGGCTTCATAAAAATTGCTGTTGCGGGTGGTTATCGCATGGTGAACGGGGTTGCCGTAGATGGGTATAACAACTCTGATTTCAGTAGCCCGACAGCTTCCGTGTCGTTTAAATTTTAAATTTGGCCTCTTCGGACAGCGTATCAAACAGTAAGAACCGATTACACCTCATCAAAAAAGCCACCCCGCAGGATGGCTTTTTTTTGATGTATGTACTGTGTATGAATGACTTAGTTACCACGACCGCCGCGACCACCGGCAGAGCGCTCATATCCACCGCCGCTGCTACCACCATAGCTACCTCCGAAACCACTGCTTCTGCCGCTGTTCAGGCTTCCACTGTTGTAGTTTGAGTTGCGGAAACCATCGCTATTGTAGCCTGACTGACGGTATTCATAGTTGGATGAACGACCCGTAGCCCACTCACTCTGACCCGCATAGCCGGAAGAACGACCGGAGTTATACTCATTGGTAGTGTATGCGCCACGGCCGGCACTTGAATTGTCAAAGCTACCGTAGCGGCTGCTTCGTACAGTGTTTTCTTCTGTTCTGCCGCCGCGTGCGTATTCGTCGGCGCGGGCGCGCACAGGTGTATAAACGCCGCTGCGGTCTGTACGAGCACCGTATTGTACGTTGTTCATCGCCGTTCTGTCAATCACTACCACACCCGGGCGGAAATAAGGATTCCAGAAACTGTTCATGCCCCAAGCATTACCCCAGAACGGGTCCCACATCATCATGCGGTTCATCATCCAAGGGTCGTTCCAGCCCATCATCATCGGGTTCATGCCCCATGGCGACATCATACTTGTACCCCAGAAAGGGTCCCACATCATCATGCGGTTCATCATCCAAGGGTCATTCCAGCCCATCATCATCGGGTTCATACCCCACATATTCATGCGCGCGGTCATGAAAGGCGACATTCCCCAAAAAGCAGCGTTACCGAACGACATATTCCAGCCGTTGTTCCAAAAACCACCGGTTGCAGGCGCATTCCAGTTGCGGTAAGCACCGGCAAACGCATTGTTTTGATTATAGTCTTTGCGGAAATACGGCAATACAGAAATATTGCCTCCTTGGGCATTTTCTCTAAACTCAGGGTTTGCAAACTTTGATTTTACAGGATCATTGGCAAACGCTGTATTAGCACTTCCTAAAACTGTCGGTTGAGTTAAAACGGCATTGGAATAAGCCACTTTTCCTCTGTCTTTAGGAGTAAAATATACATCGTCATACTCTTGCGCCATCAGCCAATGGCTGCTGCCCGCAAGGCAGATGGTTGTTAAAGCAATCATGAACTTCTTCATAAGCACGGAAGTTTAATCGGTTGTATTAGTGTGTACGTAAAATTAAACATTGCAGATGCAATATCACATACTTTTAACAATTTTCATGCGTATGTTTGTTCTGGATTTAACAAAGTTTTCAGTGAAAAAGTATTTAACCGAACAACACGAAGAATTTGCCAATGCACTGACACACGGCTTGGGGGCATTGCTAAGCCTGATTGGCAGTTGGTTGTTGATTGAAAAAGCACTGACTGTTCAAAATCAGCGCCTGTTGCTCAGTTTTATTATCTACGGAGGAGGCATTTTCTTTCTCTTTCTTGCATCAACGCTCTATCATAGTTTCAAGCACGAAGCCGTTAAAAAGCGATTGCAGGTAATTGACCATATCGGAATTTATCTGATGATTGCAGGAACTTACACCCCCTTTGCCATGATTACCATTGACCGATGGTGGGGCGATTTGCTGCTGTGGATGGTTTGGGGAATTGCATTGGTTGGCATTGTCTTTAAAATTTTCTTTACAGGTAAATTTAAAATACTTTCCACAGCTATTTATTTAGGCATGGGATGGTTGGCAGTCATAGCGGCTAAACCTATGTACGAAGCCATTCCTTTGAACGGTATCTTGTTGATTGTTGCAGGCGGCCTCTTGTTCTCTGCCGGCACAATTTTCTACCTGTGGGAAAAACTTCGCTTTAATCACGCCATCTGGCATTTATTCGTATTGGGCGGCGGCATTTGCCACTTTTTCGCCATCTTTTTTTACAGCTATCCGCAATAATGAAATCTTACCCCTTTACCGTAGTTTACGAAGATAACCACCTACTGGTGGTCAATAAACAGAGCGGCATACCTTCGCAAGGCGACCTTACGGGTGATTTGGCAATTACAGATTATGCAAAAGAGTATTTGAGAGATAAATACAACAAACCCGGCAATATTTTTTGCGGATTGGTACATCGTTTAGACCGTCCTGTCAGCGGGCTGATGGTTCTTGCCAAAACATCAAAAGCATTGGCACGTATGAACGAAATTTTCCGCAGCCGACAGGTACAAAAAATCTACCTTGCCATCAGCAGCCGCAAACCTGAAAACGAAAACGGCAAATTGGTGCATTGGCTTACCAAAAACCCGAAAACCAATATCAGCCGTGCCCATGCGCAGGAGGTAAAAAACAGCGACCGCGCCGAGCTCGATTATCAGTTAGTTGCTGTCATTGGCGACAAGTCACTTATTGAGGTTAGACCGCTTACCGGGCGGGGACATCAAATTCGGGTACAGCTATCGGCTATGGGATGCCCTATTTGGGGCGATGCTAAGTACGGTTCAAAAGTGCAAGATAGCCCCGGAACCATTTGCCTTCATGCTTACCGCATCAGTTTTGAGCATCCGGTGCAAAAAACGCAGGTAACATTTACCGCACCGCCGCCTTTTGAACGGCCTGTATGGAAACTATTTCAGGGGGTAATCGGCTAATCGGTCAGCAAATTATTGTCCTGCCTGTAACGGCGGCGCGTTTCTATTTTCTGCTTTTCGCGCTGGATAATCAAAGCGGCAATATTGAGTGCTACCGTATCCGATGTGCCCGAGTGAATGGCCTGACGCAACATGCGCTCGCTGATGTCCATCCGATAAGCGGCAGCAAACAGCCGATGACGGTCGTTGTCTAAGAGGTAGCGTACTAAATCTGTCAGTTTGC
The DNA here is from genome assembly GCF_021206925.1 of Rhodoflexus caldus. Lineage (NCBI taxonomy): Bacteria > Pseudomonadati > Bacteroidota > Cytophagia > Cytophagales > Thermoflexibacteraceae > Rhodoflexus > Rhodoflexus caldus. Next base: position 418,104 of record NZ_JAJPRF010000002.1, read on the forward strand.
CGAGCAATATTTCCTCGCTTGTAGCAGCAAAAAGCGGTTGAAGTTCGCGGCTGTCAATATCCAAATGTTGCCCCAAAAGGGTGCAAACCTCTTCCAGTTCGTTCATTTCGGTTTAAAGTAGGTGATAGATGCCCTGAAGTTGTAAAAAATCGGCCAAGGTTTGGCAGTTATGAAAAAGATTGTGGCAGGTTTCAGGCGGTAATTGCCGGATTTCATCCCATGTGAGCCACTCTACGTGGTCTATCCGTTGCTTGTCTGAGGGCAACTCGGGGTCTGTGCCTATTTGCAGGCTGCCGGAAATAATTTTTACACTGAAAAAAAATTCAATTGCATGAAGCGGCGGCTTAATCACCTGATTGGCACAAATAAAACGCTCAATGGCTATCTGTAAGCCTGTTTCTTCGGCAAACTCTCTGCAAAGCGCATCTTCCAGCGTTTCGCCGAATTGCACGCCGCCACCCGGAGGCAGCCAAAAATGGCCTGCCGCACCAAAGTTTTGAAGCCTGAGCAACAAGATACGGTCATTCTCTACGCAAATACCGCCGACTCGCACACGCACCCTGCCGCTGTATGCCGACAAATCAGTCATTGGCTGCCACGTCCTTACCTACCATTCGCAATACTTCTTCCGGCACTTTTTCAAAGTCCATTACAATGAAGCCGTCCAAAGCGTTATTAAAATTAGGGTCTACATTAAAGCCGATAATTTTTGCATTGAGTTGCAAGATGTACTTTTTCAGCAGTACAGGCAACTTGCTGTGCGATGATTCTATAGCAGAGATTAACAAATCCAACTCTTTGATATCCTGAAACTTAGGCAATAAAAGTGCCTCTGAACCATCTTTGAGTTTAGGTTCAAACTTGCGGCGCGGCTTCACATATTTGGCAAGTTCGTAGTCAAAATAATTATCCTTGATTACCTTAACAACCAACTCTTTTGCCAAGTGCGAAAAAGTATTGCTGATGCTGACGGGGCCGATGAGATAGCGATATTCGGGGAATCTGCGCAGAATAATGAGTACGCCTTTCCAAAGCAACATGAGCGATACGTGCTTGCGCTGGTAGTCCTTCACGATAAAGGAGCGCCCCATTTCAATGGATTTTTTGAGCACAAAGGCAAATTTTTTGTCAATTTTAAACAAGGTGCTCAAATAAAAGCCTTTGATTTTGAATTTTGCGTACAGTTCTTTGCCTTTGCCCATCCGATACGCACCCACAATGCGCTTTGCCTCGTTGTCCCAAATGAACAAGTGGTGGTAATGCACATCGTACTCGTCAATATCAATGCTGTGGTTGGTGCCTTCGCCTTCCTCGCGGAAGGTAATTTCGCGCAGGCGGCCTATTTCGCGCAGTACATTGGGAATGACTGTTGCTTCCGAAAAAAAAACCTCGTAATTGCCGTGCGTAGTCAGCAGGTCTGTTGCGCGTATTTGCGCAATATCTGCTTCCAGCAACTCAACGGCAACGGGCGGAACAATGGGCTCTGGCTCTGCCACGCGCTTAAACGGATTTCGAAAAAACGGTTTGAGTTTCAGCGAAGAACCCAGTGCATAGGTGCGTGCACGCAAATATCGCAGCATCTGGTCGCTATCTTCAAAACTGCTCAGCTCGCTGTACGGAATAGGCTTGCCTATACGCACTTGAATTTTGTTTTCCGTTTTGTTAAGCATTTCGGAAGGCAGCCGCGCAGTTCTCAGATTAGGATGTATGATACCTAAAATATTGAAAAACACACTGTTATGCCCTGAAAAATATACAGGCACCACATCTACTTTGGCTTTCTGAATAATTTTGCCTACCAGCGGATGCCACTGCTTGTCGGTGATTTTTTTGCTGTCGGGCTGATAAGCGGAAACTTCACCCGCCGGAAAAATACCGACCGGACTGTTCTGCTTGATATGCTCTAAAACCGTTTTAACCCCCGTAATATTGACTTGTTTGTTCTTAGCACTGTCAAAAGGATTGACAGGAATGAAATAATGTTGGATAGGCTCAAAAGCATTGAGCAGGTAATTGGCCATCAAGCGGAAATCGGGGCGTATTTTATTGAAAATAGACATCAGAATCAGGCCGTCTATGCCGCCGTAGGGGTGATTGGCAACGACAATAAAAGGCCCCGTGCGGGGAATATTGGCCTCCTCTCCCTCTATGATTTCATATTTGACCTGAAACATTTCCAGCCCCCTGTCCACAAAGCCTACGCCGTCAAAACGGGCTGCCTCGTTATAGACCTCATTAATCTTGTCTAATTTGAGCAATTTCATCAAAGGCTTAGCCAACAACTGCAATTGCAGTTTGTCTAAATTCAGCGAGCGCGCAAATTCTTCAGGACTGATGAGTGTTCTATTTGGCATATGTTAAGTTAATATGTTTACATTTTCTACAAGCAACGGCAAACGTTTACATCAAACGCTTGATAATATTTTCAACCGTAATTCCTTCGGCTTCGGCTTTGAAGTTACGGACGATGCGATGGCGTAATACAGGTATGGCAACTGCCTGAACATCTTCTATATCGGGCGAATATTTGCCGTTGAGCAGTGCATTGCATTTGGCTGCCAAAATGAGATTTTGCGAAGCACGCGGCCCTGCACCCCATTCCAGATAATCGTTGGCTGTTGCAGCTGCCAGTTCTTTACCGGGGCGGGTTTTATGCACCAGTTTTACCGCATACTCTACCACATTGTCGGCAACGGGTACTTTGCGCACCAATTGCTGGAAGGCGATAATTTCGTTGGCATGGAGCACCGGCGAAATTTCATTGACCTTATTGGAAGTTGTGTTTTTAACAATTTCCAGCTCGGCATGATACGTTGGATAATCTAACCAGATATTGAACATGAATCGGTCTAACTGCGCTTCGGGCAGCGGATAAGTTCCTTCTTGCTCAATGGGGTTCTGGGTGGCCAACACAAAGAACGGGCGGTCTAAGGTATGAGACTGTCCGGCAACGGTTACGGCATACTCCTGCATGGATTCCAGCAAAGCCGCCTGCGTTTTGGGTGGCGTTCGGTTAATTTCGTCTGCCAGAATAACATTGGCGAAGATAGGGCCTCTGATAAATCGGAAATTTCGGTCTTTATCCAGCGTCTCCGCTCCCAGAATATCGGAAGGCATCAGGTCGGGCGTAAACTGAATACGGTTGAACTTTAAATCCAACGCTTTGGCAAGCGTTTGGATAAGGAGCGTTTTGGCAAGCCCCGGTACGCCTACCAACAGGCAGTGCCCCTGACAAAAAATGGCAGTTACCAACAAGCGAATTACTTCATCCTGCCCGATAATGACTTTGGTGATTTCTGCATTCAGTTTCTGAAAAGCTCCATGAAGAGCCTCAGCGGCGGCAACATCTGACGTGAACTTAACTTCCGACATTGGTGTGTTTTGTTTTATGAATTGGTTAGCTGTGAAAGACTACAAGTTAGAGAAAATTTTAAAAACCTTCTAACAGTTTGCAGCGGTCATATTCAGGGTCTATGTCAATAAACAACTGACTTTTGGTGCGATTAAACCATTTTGACAGCACCTTATTGCGCTCCTCTTGCAGGGCTGCTGCCTGAATTTTCTGATAATCCATTTCCAAATTGAGTTGATGCGGCGGAATACGGCTTTTGAAGTACAAAATGCGCACGGCGTTTTTACCGTCATCGGTGCGGAAACGCAACGGACGCGTAATGCTGCCGACTTTCATGGTGTCTAATGTCATAAACATTGAGTATTCCAGCTCGTCTTTGGAAAGGTGAGTGCTCTTGGTTTCCGGATTTTGCAGAATACCGCCCGAGGCTTTGGTAGATTTGTCGTCTGAATTGGCAAGTGCAACTTTCTCAAAAGGTTGTTTGCCGCTCAAAATAATTGTACGCAGGCTGTCCAAATATTTTTCCGCATCTTTGATATCCTGTTCGGTAGGCTCGGGGCGTATCAGGATGTGGCGCGAGTTGTAGCGATTACCACGGCGCTCTATCAACTGTATCATGTGAATACCAAATTCGGACTCAACAGGCTCTGAAATTTCGCCCGGCTCTAAGCTCAGCGCCATTGCTTCGTAGGGGGGCACAAGTTCTCCCCTACCATGGAAACCCAACTCGCCGCCGCGGGAAGCCGAACCAAGGTCTTCGGAATAGGTGCTTGCCAGTTCTTCAAAACGTGCTTTACCTGAAAGAATCTGCTTTTTTAAGTCCTGCAGTTTGGCTTTTACTTTGTCTTTTTCCGATTTGCTTACCACAGGATAACGAACAATCACTCCCACTTCTACTTCGGCCGGCAAGTAGGGCAAACTATCCTTAGGGATGCTGTGAAAGTATCGCTTTACCTGACGGGGCGTAACTTCCACATCCTTAGTGATTTCGTTCTGCATTTTGTTAACAATCATATTCTCCTGAATAGTAGGGCGGAGTTCTTCTTTAAACTGTGCGATGGTTTTATTGTACGCCTGTTCTATTTTCTGCAAACTGCCGAACTGCTGCTCAAAATAGGCCATGCGGCGGTCTAAATTATTATTCACTTCCACATCGCTTACCATAACAGAGTCTATCTCTGCTTTGGCTACCAACATTTTGTTAATCAGCAATTGTTGTAGTATCTGGCACTTGGCTTCGGGCGGTAGTTGTTGCTGGGTGTTTTCTATCGCCGATTGATAGGCCTTTTCCAAGTCGGATTTAAGTATGATATAATCATTGACCTTTACGATAATTTTATCAACAATTATCCCGTCCGACTGGGCAAAAAGCGGCAGCGTCAGGACAAATGCAAGCAACGAGGTAATCAAATTTTTGCGCATCATGAGCACAGTTTTAATCGTTTTATTTGAAAAGATGAATAATCGGGTTGCGGGTTGCTTTTAGTCAGCAGTAATTTTGTAATTATTGCTCCGTTTGGCTTTTTCTAACAAAGATACTTCCAATTGGTGTTGCAAACTCATTTTTCGCTGATTCAGTAGAATATCGCGTATTTGTTCTTTCACAAATTCAAGAGGTGAGGTTTGGTCTGCCATTTTGTACTCAAAAATTTTCAACATGTAAAAATATTCACCATCGGTGGCGGTTGCATAATGCTGTGTTGCCAAAAACTGCACCTCATTTTTTATTTCGTTGCGCAAAGGCGTGTTGCGGATGAGGTCTGCCAACGGTATCCATGTCGTATCGCTTATCACAGGGTTTTGCGTGTAGCTGAAAGCATACGAGCGCAACTGCTCCCAATCGGAGGGGTTTCGGCTGCGCAACCACGCATATGCTTTTGCCTTATCGGGTGTTTGGTCGCTTATTTTGAACAACAACCCTTTGACAATGTTCTGTTTCAATTCAAAATTTGCCTTATTGGCCTCGTAATAAGCGCGAATTTGGTGGTCGGTAATCAGCGTATCCAAATTTTCGGCAATGTATTGCTGCAAAAAAGCATGTGTAATTAGCTGATACTTATACTCCATTACACGGCGTTCTATTTCGTCGAGGTTCAGGTTGGCATTGGTTACGGCCTCATGGTAAAGTAATTGTGTTTTCGCCCATGTTTGCACGTAGCTTTCTACAATACGCAAGCTGTCTTCGGGCGTTGCAGCATCCGACACAATGCTTTGAATATCAGATGGCATCAAATAAGTGTCATATACTTTTGCAATGGGTTGCTCTGCCTCAGTCCGGTCAATGCCACATGCGGTAAGGCACATCCAAATGCCTGCGAGAAAAATTCTGCTCATAGTCATCGGGCAAATTTACATGAGATTCACCAGATTTTACGGCCGATGCGAAAGTCATTGCAGGAATCGGAAATGCTGCCAAAGGTTTTGTATATTTGAACATTGATGCGCTTACATTTGCATCTGCAATTGACAACAGATGATTAATCCCAACGGAACAGTGAAACAACAGGCTTGGTTGCCGGCTTCGCGCATTATGCACGCTGACAAGTTGCTTCGGCAAATAGTGGTGCATACGCCTTTGCAATACAACGCCAATTTGTCCGAAAAATACCAAGCGAATATTTGGCTGAAACGCGAGGACTTGCAAGTAGTGCGTTCCTATAAACTGCGCGGCGCCTACAACAAAATCAGCAGCCTGAGCAGAGAAGAGTTAGACAGAGGAGTGGTTTGCGCCAGTGCGGGCAATCATGCGCAAGGCGTTGCTTTTTCGTGCAAACTCCTGAAAATTAAGGGAACTATTTTTATGCCTACCCCTACGCCTCTGCAAAAAATAAAACAAGTCAAGTTTTTTGGCAGAGAGTATGTAGAAATTGTGCTCACGGGCGATACTTTTGATGATGCCTACAAAGAAGCCGTTAAATATTGCGATGAGCACAACAGCGTGTTTATCCATCCTTTTGACGATGAAAAAGTAATTGCCGGACAAGGAACCGTAGGCGTAGAAATTCTGGAAGATGCGGAAGAAAATATTGACATACTGTTCGTTCCCATTGGCGGCGGCGGACTAATAGCCGGTGTCGGCAGTTATTTTAAACAACTCAGCCCAAGCACCCAAATCATTGGCGTTGAACCACTTGGCGCGCCGGGCATGAAAGTATCCATGGAAAAAGGCGAGGTGGTATCGCTTGAAAAAATAGACAAGTTTGTAGACGGAGCAGCCGTGCAGCGTGTCGGCAATATTACCTTTGAAATTTGCAAGGAAGTTATTTCGGACATAACGTTGGTGCCCGAAGGTAAGGTGTGCTCTACCATTCTGCAACTTTACAACGAAGATGCCATTGTGGTTGAGCCTGCCGGCGCATTGTCTATTGCAGCACTGGACTATCACAGAGATACCATCAAGGGCAAAAATGTGGTTTGCATTGTCAGCGGCAGCAACAACGACATCACCCGAATGGAAGAAATCAAAGAACGCTCGTTGCTGTTTGAGGGACTGAAACACTACTTCATCATCAGTTTTCCGCAACGCTCGGGTGCACTGCGCGAATTTGTGGTGAACGTGCTGGGGCCTAACGATAACATTGTACATTTTGAATACACCAAAAAGAACAACCGCGACCGTGCACCTGCCCTGATAGGCATAGAAGTGAATCATCCGGACGACTATGAAAAGTTGGTGCAAAGGATGCATGAACGCAACGTCGGCTTTGAACACTTGAACGAACGCCCTGAACTTTTTTCTATTCTGATTTGAGCAGAAGAGACCTTGTTTTTTTGCGTGATACCGCATGGCTGACCCTGAGTGCTTTCGGTGGCCCCCAGGCGCATGTCGCATTGTTTTTAAAAATATTGGTAGAAAAAAGACGCTACCTGACCGAGGGCGAACTGATGGAGATTAACGCACTGTGTCAGCTATTGCCCGGCCCGTCTTCTACGCAAACCCTCACGGCAATTGCCTACAAAAGAGGGGGGCTTTTGTTGGCATTGCTTTGCCTTGCCATATGGCTGCTGCCTGCCTTCGGGCTGGTAACTTCTTTTGCACTAATGCTTATTTTTTGGCAGGGTGAACAAAAAAATCTGAATTTGTGGGCTTACACGCAACTTATGCAGCCCATTGCTGTGGGTTTGGTAGCCCATGCGGGTTTTGTGATTGTTCGCAAGTTGGTGCAAACCCGCGAGGCAGTGTTAATTACGCTTATGGCTGCCGTTGCAGCTTATTTTTTGCGTACTCCTTTTTTGCTACCGGTACTGATGGTGCTTTCCGGCCTTGCTACCTCGCTGAAATACAGGGACTTTGTGCGAGAAGAAAAAACGGCTTTAAACATCCAATGGAAATACCTCATCATCTTTGCCGTGCTGTTTATCGGGATAGCTGCCTTAGGAGGTATTACCCGCTCGCTCCCCATTCGTTTGTTGGAAAATTTTTACCGCAACGGCACATTGGTTTTTGGAGGCGGGCAGGTGCTGGTGCCGGTTTTATACAACGAATTTGTGGAATTTAAGCACTACCTGTCTTCTTCAGAGTTTCTTTCAGGATACGCCCTTTTGCAGGTAGTACCCGGCCCTGTATTTTCGTTTTCGGGATATATTGGTGCGCTGACCATGCGCGGCGAAGGCATTGGCGGCATGATTTTGGGCAGCCTGATGGCTACCATCGGGATTAATCTGCCCGGCACGCTGTTTATATTTTTTGCCTATCCGTTTTGGGAGCAACTCAAAAAGTACCGCCCCGTAAGAGCCTCGCTGGAAGGCATTAATGCGGCAAGCGCGGGATTGGTTATTGCTGCCGTTTTCTTGCTGTGGGAGCCAATGGCGCACACAAGCCTTAATATAGGTGTAGCTGTTGTTACTTTCTTACTGTTGCAATTTACGCACATCTCTGCGCCCCTTATTGTGCTCGGAGGCATTCTGGCAGGCTGGGTAATGGTACGCCTCTAACCTACCCGAGTACCCATGAAATCGGGGCTGTCTAAGCGGTTCAACGCATCCGCATGGGCAATAATCACCTCTTTAATCCCTTTCTCCACGGCAGAAAGTGCATTTTCCAATTTAGGAATCATACCTGCCGATATAGTGCCGTCGGCCTTGTACTGTTCAAACAATGAGCGGTTGATGCGTGGAATCACACTTTCCTCATCGTCGGGGTTAGTAAGCACGCCTTTTTTCTCAAAGCAATACATCAAACGCGTGGGAAAATGCGGTGCCAAAGCTGTTGCAATAGCCGCCGCCATTGTATCGGCATTGGTGTTGAGCAGTTGCCCTTCGCCATCGTGGGTAATAGGAGCAATTACAGGGACAGCACAATCTTCAATTATGCGCACCAGCATCAACTGATTGACTTTTTTAACATCACCTACCCAGCCGTAATCTACCCCGTTTTTAGGGGGGCGCTTTTCGGCAGTTACCAAGTTTATATCAGCACCTATCAAGCCCAAAGCATTGCATTTTCTTGCCTGCAAAGCCGCAACAATCTGCTTGTTTACCAACCCGCCGTAAACCATTGTAATTACTTCCAGCGTTTCCGCATCGGTAATTCGCCTGCCCTCGTGCATTTGTACAGGTATGCCAAGCCTTTCGGAAAAGCGCGTTGCAATTTTGCCGCCTCCGTGAATCAGTATTTTGAACCCCTCGAGTGCCGCAAAATCCGTTAAAAAATCTGCCAATTTCTGAGGGTCATCTATGATGTTACCCCCGATTTTTACAACCGTCAGCATAACATGTTCTTTTCGGTGCAATTTGAGAAATTTGTAACGGATATAGACTAACCGCCATGTACTTTTTTTACCCCGGCCCCGCCAAATTGCACCCCATGGTGCAGCAATGGACAACGGAAATATTTAAAGAAGGCCTTACCAGCCGCAACCATCGCAGTGCCGAAATTATCGCTTGTTACCGCAAGGCAGTAGAAGGTTTGCAAAAAAAACTATCTATTCCGCCCGATTATACCGTTGTATTTACCTCATCGGCCACCGAGTGCTGGGAAATACTTGCCCAATCGTTTCCCAAAGATACTTTTACGCATGTTTTTAACGGTGCTTTTGGGGCTAAGTGGGCAGGCATCAGCCAAAAACTGGGTAATACTGTCCACTCCATCCGCTATTCGCCCGAAGCCCCCCTGCCCGACCGCGAACTGCCGGCTTCCGACTGGATTTGTCTAACTCATTGCGAAACTTCCAACGGGACTTATATTTCTGAAAATCTGATAGTTAGCCTGAAAAAACAATATCCCGAACGACTTGTTGCAATAGACGCTACCTCCTCGCTGGGCGGCATCTGTATCCCTTGGGAAGCAACGGACTACGTGTTTGCATCGGTGCAAAAATGCTTGGGGTTGCCTTCGGGTATGGCAGTGCTTGTCTGCTCGCCGCAGGCAACCGAACGCGCTTTGCAACAAAATGTTACCACACATTACAACAGCCTTGCCAACAGTTTGCCGCTTGCGCAACAGTACCAAACCACGCACACGCCCAACATTCTGGACATTTGCCTGCTGATGAAGCTCATGGAAAGTATAGAACCTATTCAATTGATAGACAGTCAATTACAAGAAAGAGCCGCGCAGTTGTACGCATGGTTGGAACAAGAGGGATTTGCATTACTGATTCGCAATGCTGCCGTGCGCAGCCCGACCGTTATTACGATACAGGCCGCCGAGCATGAAATAGCACACATAAAGTCGGCAGCATCGCAAAGCGGCTTTGTTTTGGGCAACGGCTATGGCGAGTGGAAAAACACCACCTTCCGCATTGCCAACTTTCCGGCCATTACCAACCAAGAAGTGATGGCGCTTCAGGAATTTCTGCTTACTTTTCAAGCCGCAAAACAGTAACTACAATGAAATTTATCTGCATTGGCCGCAATTATGCGGCACACATTGAAGAATTGAAAAATGAGCGCAACGAAGAACCCGTGGTATTTCTGAAACCCGACACAGCGCTGCTGAAAGACAATCAGCCCTTCTATTTGCCCGATTTTTCAACCGATGTTCACCATGAAGTTGAAATTTTGCTGAAAATCAGCAAGGAAGGCAAATATATTGAGCCGAAATTTGCACATAACTACTTTGAAGAAATCGGGCTGGGTATAGACTTCACCGCCCGCGACTTGCAGTCAAAACTGAAAGCCAAAGGTTTACCTTGGGAAATTTCCAAAGCCTTCAACCACTCGGCCGTAGTGTCGCATTTCGTGCCGGCAAGCAACTACCCCGACCTGAAAAATCTGAATTTCAGCTTAGAGGTAAACGGCCAAATCCGTCAGCAAGGCAATACCTCTATGATGCTGTTCGATTTTGCCACCATTATCAGCTACGTATCCAAATTCTTCACGCTGAAAAAAGGCGATATTATCTTCACAGGAACACCCGCAGGAGTAGCCCCCGTAGCCATCGGCGACCGATTGAAGGGCTATATTGAACAGGAACTGTTCTTCGATTTTGAAGTGAAATAAATTTTACTGCGATTCTTCGGGTGAAATAGCTGCCAGCAGCTGTTTCACCTCTTCTACTTTGGCGGCCTTGCCGAGTTTATCGAATGAAACAATGAGGTTGCGCAACATCCGACGGACAATATCAATGTTTTCGCAAGGCTCATAAAACGAAGGGCGAAGCGGCAATTGCAACTGATGCAGGTAGCTTTCTATGTCTTTGCGGCTGTATATGCGCCCCCTGTTGAAGGCGTTGATATAGAAAGAAGAATTTTCATCCAAGCGGTACATGAGGATGAACAAGTTAGGCATATTGACGCCGTAGATAGGCATCCCTAACTTGCGGGCAATCAGCATGTAAGCCACACAAAGGCTGATAGGGTTTCCTTTTCGCGTCTCCAATACTTGGTTGAACATAGAGTTACTGACGGCAGTAAAGTTGGTTGTATTGGAAGTAAACCGGAAACGGGTGAAAAAGATGTGATTAAACTCTCGCACTTGGTCTATGGGGTGCATATCGGATTTGAAAGACAGCCATGCCTCTACGTAGAGTTGCTGAATGGTATTTTGCAGGGTCGCCAGTTGAAGGTCGGGGTATTCGTAGCGTGCTATCAACCACAAACCTGTTATCAAATCGCAGTCTTCGTTTTGCCACTTGCGAAAAGCGTTTAACAATTCCTCAAAGTGCGCCTGATGCATCATCTCTTCGATGTATTGCTGCTCATCGGCCTGCAAAACGCTCCGCCAATCTGTTTCCATCAGCAGCCTTGCCGACTGTTTTAACTCCCTGATTTTTTGTTCTACGTGGAGTCGTATTTCAGGGTCGTCATCATCGCGAAGAGAAATAAGAGCTTTCAGTTCGTTTGGGTTTAGCATAAAAACTACATTTTTTTCCGAGCCGCCGTTTTTAAAAGTAAGTTTTCCAGCAAAACCTCTAAGGGTTTAAGCGCAATGGCCACCGTAATTTTCAGCATAATAAGCCCAGAAGCACCAAAAATTTTTGCTCCTTCCTGCAACTGGGGGTCTATTACCAATTCGGAAATAATGAAAAATAAAGCTGCGAGCATTAAAACGATTGTGGTTGCCCGTTTGCCGACGCGCTCTTTGGTGAGCATATCCAGCGTTTGGGTGAGTTCGTCGTTTTTGCGGGCAATGCTTTCGTTAGCCTTGTTGAGTTTGTTTTGCAACCTGTCGCTAACGGATGTGAGCAACTTTACCTCGCCGAGCAACTGCGCATAGCTTTGTGCTAACAACTCATACTCTTTCACCCAAGAGTGCTCGGGAAGCATATCGGGCTTTGCGAGCAGTTCTTTGGCGTTACGAAGTATTTCATTTTCCTTTTCAAATACCTGATATTTTTCAGGCTGTTTGCTCATAATTCCAAAAGGGTGATTATGGCAAAATTATAACAAAAAAGCCGCTTTTCAGCGGCCTTTTTATCAGTTTTCAATAACACTCATGATAATCGGAATGTCGATGAGTTCTTTAAAATCTTCACCCGATTCCTGCATATCTTCGTCATCTTCTTCGTAGAACCAATTGATGACCACTTCGCCATCGGTAACTTTTTCTAAGCGACGGAAAATTTCAACCAAACACTTGGAAGAACTTGTATTGAAGTACTCTAACTTGATATCAAAACTGGTTTTGGGGCAAGGTTTTTTTACATACTCGTCTAACCACTCAAACAGCGGCTTGTAAAACTCTATTGAATTTTCGGGTATAGAACGCCCGGACATCAGGAATTTACCTGTGCTCACATCAAAACTCAGTTTAGGGGTTTTTGAGGTTTCTTCCAGAAAAAAGTTTTCCATATCTTCTACTTAGCTTAGGCTGCGGCCGGTAAAGCTGCAGGAATTTTGACCATGAGACTAAAGAACGAAAGATGATTATTACATAAACGAAACTCATAAAAGAGTTTCCCGCCCGATTTGCGTGCTATCTCTATTAATCCAAGGCCGGCGCCTCCTTTCTCGGATATAACGCCATTGCCAAGCGTTTCCATATAAACCTGTTTCAATTTTTCCGACGAAAGCGAATTAATCAGGTCTATTTTAGCTTTTAAAGCAGGCATTTCTTCGTTCAGAATGTAATTTCCGGCGATAATATAATAATCTCCCTGAGCTTTGGCAAGCACAAATGTAACGCTTTCCTCGTCAGAAAAATCATCAATAGAGATATGTCCGTAATGATGATAAATATTTTGCAGTATTTCCACCAAAATATGGAAAACCCGCTTCTTAATGTTTGATTTTGGCTCAACTTCGGCCAGCTTAGCCTGTACAACATCCATGAGATTATTGAGCAAATCGCCATTGGCATTGCCCTTGTAAGACATGAGGATGTCTTCCGCTTGAAATTGTTCGTAAAAATTTTGAACGTTCAATGCTTTATTTGTTTAAGCTCAGGCCGGTGCTGCCGGAAATGTTTTTTGACTTATCGCGAAAGTTATCGGCTAATTCTTATCTGCAAAGCTAATACCTTTTTGAGAAATTTTAATTTTTCCGGCTTTGAACAAATTGCCTATCAACGCTTTGAATGTTTTTTTACTCATTTGGAAAGCCTGATAGATTTCTTCCGGTGCTGTTTTGTCGTGATAAGGCAAAAATCCGCCTGCTTGCTCCAATGCATCCAAAATCAGTTGCTGTTGGTTTTTGATACCTGCAAAGCCCTGCTTACGCAAACTCAAATCTATTTTATTGTCTTCTCTGATTTTTTTGACAAATCCGATGCGCTTATCGCCTATTGCAAGGGGCTCAAACAGTTCTGAATGGTATAAAATACCTGCATACTGATTGTTAATTATACACATGTAGCCCAAGTCGGTTTTTTCGTAGACCAAAAGCGAAACCTGCTCGCCTTCGCGCAGATTGGGCTTACCTTTGTCAAGAAATCCGCCAATTTTTCCGATACCTATCAGCCTGCCTGTTCGAGGGTCGGTACTTACGCGAACGACATGTACTTGCCCTTTGCGCATGGGGCGGTGTTGCTCTTTCAGCGGCACAAACAAATCTTTCTCGAGCCCCCAGTCCAGAAATGCACCGAAATCGGTGGTGTGCGTAACCCACAAGCAGGCAAATTCGCCTAACTGTGCATAGGGCTGCAAAGTGGTAGCTATGGGGCGGTCTTCCGAGTCGTGATAAACAAATACTTTGATGTAATCATCGGGCTGCAAACCTTCGGGCATGTATTTTTTAGGCAACAACAACTCGCCCAAGGGAGTGTCTAAATATGCCCCAAAATCTACTAACTTTACTACGCGGAAAGTAGAAAATTTGCCGATGATATTTTCAGATGTAGCTGACATGCCGTAAAGGTAAGCATAACTTTTTCAATGAAAACGCGAATTTGCCCTAACCATTTTTTTCCGCCGTCGTATAAGCATTTAAAACTTAGTGTAATTTTTACACTTTTATTATCCCTAATCCCATGAAAAACCTGCAAAACAAGATTTATAACGGCTCGCTCACCTTGCTGACCGACCTGTATCAAATCACGATGGCATACGGCTATTGGAAATCGCAAATGACTGAACGTGAGGCTGTTTTCAATTTATTTTTCCGCAAAAATCCGTTTAACGGCGGCTATACCATCGCCGGCGGGTTGTCGTATGCCATCGACTTTTTGGAAAATTTCCACTTTGACGACAGCGATATTGCCTACTTGGCTACTCTGACAGGTGCAGACGGGAAGCCTCTTTTCGAGCAGGGATTTTTGGACTACCTCGCGCAGATGCATTTTACCTGTGATGTGGATGCCATCCCCGAAGGAACAGTCGTATTTCCGCAAGAGCCGCTGTTGCGCATCAAAGGGCCACTGATTCAGGGACAATTGGTAGAAACTGCCCTGTTGAATATTATCAATTTCCAAAGCCTGATTGCAACTAAGGCAGCGCGCGTATGTCAGGCAGCCAATGGCGAGCCGGTGCTGGAATTTGGGTTGCGACGCGCACAAGGGATAGACGGCGGGCTTGCGGCAAGTCGTGCAGCCTATATCGGCGGCTGTACGGCCACTTCCAACGTGCTGGCCGGCAAACTTTTTGACATTCCGGTGCGAGGTACACATGCGCACAGTTGGGTTATGTCGTTCCCCGACGAAAAAACGGCGTTTAATGCCTACGCCAAAGCCATGCCCAACAACTGCGTATTTCTGGTTGATACTTACGATACACTTGAAGGCGTTAAACATGCCATAGAGGTAGGTAAGGAGTTGAAAGCGCAAGGCTACCATCTGGCAGGTATCCGCTTAGATTCGGGCGACCTTGCTTACCTGAGCATCAAAGCGCGCCAAATGCTGGACGATGCAGGCTTTATAGACACTAACATTGTGGCCAGCAACGATTTGGACGAAAATATTGTTACCAGCCTTAAACAGCAGGAAGCCAAAGTGAACGTATGGGGTATCGGCACCAAACTCGTTACGGCTTTTGACCAACCCGCACTTGGCGGCGTGTATAAAATTACAGCCATCAAAAACGAACACGGGCAGTGGGACTACAAGCTCAAACTTTCCGAACAGGCCATTAAAATATCTAACCCCGGCCTGTTGCAGGTGCAAAGGTTTTACGATGACGACGGCCTCTGCGCGGCAGACATGATTTACGATGAAGAAAGTTTCCATCCTGAGCAACAACAACAAGCCACGATTGTAGACCCCTTAGACCTTACACGGCGCAAAATTGTGCATGTAGAAAGCAAGCACCTGTTGCTGCTGAAACCTATCTTCAAGAACGGCCGCAAGTGCTACGAATCACCTGATATTCATAGTATTAGGGCATATGCAAAGCAGCAATTGGAAACACTTCACCCGACCATCCGCCGCTTTACCAACCCGCATCAGTACCCCGTCGGGTTAGAAAAAGGCTTGTATGAACTGAAAACCAATCTAATTTTGAAGTTGCGTCATTTAGCATAAAAACTCATGGAAAATCCTGTTATTATTTTTGGAGCAAGCGGCATAGGCCGAGTGGCATTAGATATTTTTCAAAGCAACGATATCATTGTTTACTGCCTGTTGGATGATGACACCAAACTGCACGGGCAAGAAATCAACGCGGTCAGCGTTGCCGGTGCAACAGACAACGAAGAGTACATCCGCATGATTGGGGACAAGTGCGAGGCATTTATTGCCACCGACGACAACAGGCTGCGCAAGTCGCTGGTGAAAACATTAGTGGACAAACGCAAAAAAATGCCTGTCAATGCGATTCATCAACAGGCATTTATAGAAACCTCTGCAACTATCGGGCACGGCAATTTGATTGCCATGCGTGCATCCGTGGGAAGTTTCGTACAAATAGGCAGCCACTGCATCATCAACGCGGGCGCAGTGATAGACTATCAAACCACTATCGGCGATTTTGTACAAATAGGAGCAGGAAGCATCATCAACGGCAACGTAACAATCAAAGATGGTGCATTTATCGGCTCCGGCGTTACGATTGTTTCAGGAGTTACCATCGGTAAAAATGCACGCATCGGGGCGGGTTCGGTAGTTATTGGCAACGTTGCCGATGGGGAAACCGTATTTGGCGTACCTGCTCAAAAAGTATAAGGTTATTTTTTTTCGGGATAGAATGCTACATCGTCAAAAACGGCTACACCGCTTCCATAATAGCCGTCGGCTGAGTGTACGCCAAACCCGATGCGATATTTACCCGGTTTGAGATTAATCATATAGGTAATGGTGTTGCCGGTAGCAAGGTCGTTGTTAATGTGTCTGCCGGCACCGCCGTAATTTTCCACAAAGCCATTGCTGTAAAGTTTCAACACTTCTTTGTCCAAAATAAATACGGGGTAATCGCCCGCGCCTGTGTCGCCCAACGAAGCATAGCTTAACAGTTTAAAGGTCAGCGTTCCTGTTCTACCGACTTCTATATCCTGATAGGCATACACTGTTGAAGGAGTTGTATTGGGCACTGCATCGTCATCGTCTTTATTGGGGCCTGAGACAATCAGTTGGCCGGTAACAATTTCTACTTTACCATTGCCTACTATATGATTGAACCATCCTTTATTGGAATCAAATTTTCCATTTTCTATAACCATGCCACCAGCTTGCGCTTGCGCCAGCAAACGCGAGCTTACCAACAAAACAACAACGAGTGTAAATGTATACTTCATCATACCATCAGAAAAATTGAACTGGTTATACAGTAGTGTAACGAACAAATTTCTATGCAATTGCTTCCAAAAGTAATACTTTTGCATAAAAAAAGGCAAATTGAAAACAAAGGCTTTTTCAAAGAAGAAAGATAAGATTAACATTGTAACGCTGGGTTGCTCTAAAAATTTGGTAGATTCTGAAGTTTTATTAACCCAACTTCGGGGAAATCAATTAGATGCAACACATGAATCGAGCAACGATGACGCTAATGTTATCATTATTAACACTTGCGGCTTTATCGACCGCGCCAAACAGGAGTCTATCGATACCATCCTGCGCTATGCAGAAGCAAAAAATGACGGACTCATTGACAAATTGTATGTAACAGGCTGTCTTTCACAGCGCTATAAAGACCAACTCGAAGAAGAAATTCCGGAAGTAGATGCATATTTCGGCACGATGGAATTGCCCATGCTGCTGAAGCGCTTCAATGCAGACTATAAACACGAGTTGCTTGGCGAAAGGCTGACCACCACTGCCCGCCACTATGCCTACCTGAAAATATCGGAAGGTTGCGACCGCCCCTGCTCATTTTGTGCCATTCCGCTGATGCGAGGCAAACATGTTTCCAAACCTATGGAACAAATTGTGCAGGAAGCCGCCAATCTGGCCAAAAACGGAACGAAAGAAATTATCCTCATCGCTCAGGATTTGACTTATTACGGCCTTGACTTGTATAAAAAACGAGAACTCGCCGACCTGCTGCGCCGTCTGTCAGACTTGAACGGCATCGACTGGATTCGTTTGCAATATGCCTACCCCTCGGGTTTTCCATTGGAGATTCTGGATGTGATGGCAGAGCGGGAAAATATTTGCAAATATTTGGATATGCCGCTGCAACACGGGTCTTCCGAAATGCTGAAAATCATGCGTCGTGGCATTACCCGTGAAAAAACCGAAGACCTGATTCACACCATCCGCGATAAAGTGCCGGGAATTGCCCTGCGTACCACACTAATTGCCGGGCATCCGGGCGAAACAGAAGCGCACTTTGAAGAAATGGCGGACTTTGTGGAAAGAATGCGCTTTGACCGACTGGGTATATTTACCTATTCGCACGAAGACCAGACGCACTCTTTCACCATGCCCGACGATATCCCGCAGGAAGTGAAGGAAGAACGCGCCGCACAAATCATGGAAATCCAACAACAAATCAGCCATGAGTTGAACATGGAAAAGATCGGCCAAACTTTCAAAGTGCTGTTTGACCGCAAAGAAGGAGGCTATTTTATCGGGCGCACCCAGTACGACTCGCCGGAAGTGGACAACGAAGTGCTGGTAGATGCCCAAGCAAACTATGTCCGCCTTGGCGATTTTGCACCTGTAACCATTACCTCTGCTGCCGAGTTTGACTTGTTCGGCACAGTTGCTGTCTGATAATCATGGAACAGTCCAATAAAAGAACCGAACTTGCTGCCATCGGTGAGTTCGGATTGATTGACCGCATTAAGTCGGGAGTAACCCTGCAAAACAAGAGCAGCATTCTGGGCATCGGAGACGATGCTGCTATTATTGACATCGGCAATGGTTTCTGTCAGGTAATTTCTACCGATTTGCTTGCCGAAGGTATCCATTTTGACCTCTCATTTACACCTTTGCAGCATTTAGGCTACAAGGCGGTTTCGGTGAATGTGTCGGATATTGCGGCTATGAACGCACGCCCCGAACAGATTGTGGTCAGCATAGCATTGAGCAACCGATTTTCGGTAGAAGCCGTTGATGCACTTTATGAAGGCATCATGACAGCCTGCAAAGACTATAAAGTGGACTTGGTAGGTGGTGATACCACAAGCTCACGCAGCGGATTGGTGATTTCCATTACTGCCGTCGGTCGTGCGCCGAAAGAAAAAATCGCTTGTCGCCATACCGCCAAAAAAGGCGATATTATTTGCGTATCGGGCGATTTGGGCGGAGCTTACGTAGGTTTGCAATTACTGCTGCGCGAAAAAGCGGAGTTTTCCGCTAACCCGAACATGCAGCCGCAATTAGAGCCGTTTGCCTACGTAGTCGGCAGGCAGTTGCGCCCCGTTGCCAAAACTTCACTGATTTATGAGTTGGCAGATTTGGGCGTTGTCCCTACGGCAATGATTGACATTTCCGACGGGCTGGCATCTGAACTGCTGCACATTGCCAAAGGCAGTCGTTTGGGTGCAGTTATCTACGAAGACAAAATACCCATTGACCGCCAAACTTACGATGTGGCCGTCAATGAGTTTAAACTCATCCCTTCGGTTTGCGCACTGAACGGCGGCGAAGACTATGAACTGCTCTTCACCATTGCGCAGGAAGACTATGAGAAAATCAAGCTGCACGATGATATTTCATTCATCGGCTACATGACCGATGCATCTGAAGGCTGCCAGATGATAACACGGGCAGGACAAAAAGTACCTGTTACAGCACAAGGCTGGAAGCATTTTTAGCCGAAATACAACTGAAAAAGCGCCATGGATACACAAGGCGCTTTTTTTAATTATGCATTTATTTCACTTTGCAAGGCTTCATCCATTGTTTCGCAGTAACGGATGTCAAAATCTTCAAAGCGAAATTCGGGATGTTCTTTCAAAATATTTTTACGGGCAATTTCAACGGCTTTGCGAAAGAAGGCATCATCCGGCAACAACTTGCGGTAAGCAACCAAGCCATACTGCTTCATTTCCTGCTTCCACTCAACATGATACCATACCATAGATGCCTGATGAAACACTTTAAGGTTACGCTTGTCAAGAATCATTTTTTGCATAGGATTAGCCTTTATATAGTCGCCAATCTGGACAAAAATGTCTTGAAAATCTTTCATCGGTACATAATCGGTTTTAAGTGTGCACACCACAGTTGAAATGTCTGTATGTGCAACTACTTGCGCGTATTTATTATCTGCGAGTATCTGTTGCATGAGAAAAAAATTACGGGTTTAGCCACAAAATTACACTTTATTTTGCCTAATACAGACTTCACTTTCTGGCTAAATAAGATGGTTTGCTTACGCTGTAACTTTAGTAGCAATATCGTAAGAAGCGGCAGTACAACATTTAATCACATATTGGACAGAATCCCACTATATGGTTAATTGCAGGATTCTGTCGCAACCATGTGATCAAAAAACTATTCCTTCATCACACGCAATACAAGCGATTGCGTATCCGAAACAATCTTCATCAGGTATAATCCCGTCGGCAGGTGTCCGAAGTCAAACTCGCGGGTGAAATCTTTGGCTTGTACCTCAAAGGTTTCACTGACGGGTACGCCGCGCAGGTCGTAGAACTGAATCTGAACGTTGGCTTCATCACCCATTTTTACATCCAGCGTAAACTTGCCGCGTGCAGGATTGGGGAATACTCGCGCCTCTACAATGCCTTTGAACGCGGCACTCGGCGGTGCGCCCTGTGCCAGCCCGTCGTTGGGCAGCCTGCCGCCCTGCCGCTTCACGTTGATGCGCTTGGTGCGGGTATGCTCGCAAACGCCGTTGCTTACTTTGAGCGTTACGTCAAACGTTCCTTCGCGGGCGTAGCTGTGCACGGGGTTTTGCGCAGTGCTTTTGTTGCCGTCGCCGAAATCCCACTCGTGGCGGTTGGGCGCGGGATGCGATACGTTGATAAACTGCACCTGCTCCCCTACTCCAACCTCGCTTTGCGACAAGAACTGCGCCTCTATGCTCTGCGGATTGCGGATGATATTAACGGTGCGAACGGTGGTACAGCCTTTATTGCTGACGGCGGTCAGGGTGTATCTGCCTGTTTGCGTGATAGTTACCTTGTTGCCGCTCGCCGTGAAGTTGCCGCCTTCGCGTGTCCATGTATAGCGAACGTCCGCCTGTGCGTTGATTTCCAACTCCAAGCTGTTACCTTCGCAAAGTTGCTGTTCCTGAGGCAGTTGGACTTGCGGTAGCGGGTTTACCTTCACCTCTACCTCATCAGTTGCCGTACATTGCCCGTTGCGAACACGCACGCGATAGACACCTGCCCGCGAAACGGTAATGGTGCGCGTGGTTTCGCCCGTGCTCCATTCGTAGCTCATGCCCGGGTTACCCGCGTCTAAGGTTACGGTTTCGCCCTCGCAAATTTCGCGGTCATCGCCCAAATTGACCTCCAACGGCGGTTCTTCTATCGTGATATTAACCGAAGCGGTTGCCTCGCAGAAACCTTCGCGCATAACGGTTACGGTGTAGATGCCGGAACGGCTCACGCGCAGGGTTTGCCCCGTAGAACCATCCGACCAGCGGAAGCGTGCACCTGCATTGCCTGCATTGAGCGTTACGGGCGTACAAGACACCTGATTAGCCCCCAAATCTACGGTGAGTTTGGGGCGGGTACGCACGATGAAATCTTTCACGCGCACGCAGCCCTCGGCATCGGTCATTTCTACGCGATAACTGCCTGCCTGACGAACGCTGATGCTGCGCACGGTTGCACCCGTGCTCCAACGGTAGATTTGCGCCGCATCGGCTTCCAAAGTTTCGGTATCGCCTTCGCAAAGGGTCAGCTCGGCAACGGGCAGCGTTTCAGGCTCGCGGATGGTAACGGTTACGGAACTTTGCGCTTCGCAAAAGCCCTCGCGCATGACCGTTACGGTGTAAGTGCCGGAACGACTCACGCGCAGGGTTTGCCCCGCAGAACCGTCCGACCAGCGGAAACGTGCACCCGCATTGCCCGCATCCAATACAACGGGTTGGCAAGAGGTGCGGTTTTGTCCTAAATCTACGCTCAGGCGCGGTTTTACATTCAGGCGGATTTCATGGCGGCTTGTGCAGCCTTGCGGCGTAGTGATTTGCACGACATAAACGCCTGCCGTGCGTGCCTGAATGGTTTGCGTAGTTGCGCCCGTGCTCCACAAGTAGCGGCTGCCTGCGTTGCCCGCATCCAATACGGCAGTTTCATCGCCGCAAATTTCCATCTGATTTTCAGGCACTTTTACCTCTTCGGCAAAATTCACTCTCACCGAACGGCGGATGGTGCAGCCGTCTTTGCTGACTTCTACCCAATACGTGCCGCTGCGGCGAACCGTCAGCGTGCGTGCGGCAGAACCGTCCGACCAGCGAAAAGTTGTACCCGGGGCAAAGTTGCGTGCATCCAATACCTCTACCTCGCCAAAGCATTTGTTGATTTCTTCGGGAAACTCAAACGGTTCAGGACCTCCTACGGCAACATCCACCCACGACTCGGCAGAGCAACCGTCTTGGCTGAAAACGGTCAGCATATAGCGCCCGGGTTTGTCCACTTCTATGGCGCGGGTTGTCTCACCCGTGCTCCACAAATAACGCACGGCATTCTGGTTGATGGCAGGCTGCAAGGTCAGCTTTTCGCCGCGGCAGAGGATTTCACGCGACTTAGGAAACTGTAAAAACGGTTGCTTTTTGATGCGGATGAAAACTTCGTCCGTCCGCTGACAGCCACCACCGTCGGTAACGGTTACGGAATATGTGCCTGTTTCGGTTACGCGGATGAAGCGCGTGGTTGCACCCGTGTTCCACAAGTAAGTGCTGCCCGAATTGCCCGCGTCTAAGAATGTTTCGCCGCAAGCCTCACGGTCGGCACCCAAGTTGAGATTAATGGTTGAGAGCAATTGCACATCTACGGTTTCGGTGATTTGGCAGCCCGCGGGCGAAGTAACCGTAACGCTGTAAATGCCCGAAGCAGTTACGTTGATGGTGCGCGTGGTTGCGCCCGTACTCCACAAATAGGTGCTGCCCGGATTTTCGGCATCTAAGGTAAGGTTTGCCGCACACGTGCCAATTACACCGCCAAAACTCAACACGGGTTTAGGATGGATAACCACATTTTGCGTGAACACGTCCATACAGCCAAAGCCGTTGGTTGCCGTCAGCATAACGGTGTAAGTGCCTGCCGTTGCATAGGTCTTCACGGGCGATTCGTCGGTTGAAGTATCACCGTCGCCGAAGTCCCACACATAAGTCGTTCCTGCGGCAAAGGTGTTGGTCGTATTGGTGAACGCAATGGCTTCGGTTTCGCAGCGCAAGGCAGGCACGGTAAAGGCTGCCGCAGGGCGCGGATGAACGGTGATGTTTTGTGCAGTCTGATGCGTACAGCCGTTGATGTCGGTAACGGTCAGGGTTACGGTAAACGTTCCGAAGGCAGCGTAGGTATGCGTGGCATCGTCGTTGCCGCCCAGCGTTACCACAGGCGAACCGTCGCCAAAATCCCACACCGAACTAACCAATGCGTGAACGCCTGTGGAAGTATTAGTAAGGGTCAGCGGACTGTCTTTGCAAATGTTGGCAGCCGTAAAAGCAGCGGTAGGCAGCGGATGCACGGTAAAATTTTGCGTGAAGCTGTGCGTACATCCCGTATTGGAAACAACGGTCAGCGTTACGGGATATGTGCCCGCCAATGCGTACACATGCGTTACGTCGTCCATTGTGTTTGCACCCGTCAGAACGACTAAGGGCGAACCATCGCCAAAATTCCAGCGCGATTCCACAATTTGGGGCATTGCCGCCAAGCCACCCGGGTCGGCAATGGACGAAGTGTTGGTAAACACATACCCCGCGGGGTTGATACACGCCGCCCCGACGGATGTAAACGCCGCCACAGGATTGGGGCGAACCTCTACGTTGTATTCCACAAATTGCGTACAGGCATCGGGCGCATCGGTTGTTACGGTCAGGCGAACGGTGTAAACGCCCGCCGCGGCATAGGTATGGCTTACGGCATTCAGGGCATTTGCACCTGTCAGGGTTTGCGTGTTGCCATCGCCAAAGTTCCAGACCGAAGTAACAATTTGCGGGGCTGTTGCAAAGCCAATCGGCAAAGGAACGGCGGATGTATTGGTAAACGTAGTTGGGGCGGTGTGGCAAACCTGCGTGAAGGTAAAATTCGGCACAGGCTGCGGATGAATGGTGATGTTTTTGGTCAGAACAACGGTGCAACCCGTATTGGAAACTACGGTCAGCGTTACGGCATAAACGCCCGCTGCGGCATAGGTATGGCTCACGGCATCCAAAGCATTTGCGCCCGTCAGCACTTCCAATGGCGAACCGTCGCCAAAATTCCAGCGCGATTCGGTGATTTCGGGTGTTACTGCCAAGCCGCCCGGGTCGGCAATTGCCGAAAAATTCAGGAACTCAATGCCCGCACCCGTAAAGCAAAGGTCGTCTAAGAAAGCAAAATCAGGGACGGGATTGGGGCGCACTTCTACGGTTTGCGTAACGGTATGCGAACAGGCGGCAGGCGAAGTCGGGGCGTTGGAAATGACGGTTAGGGTTACGGTGTAAACGCCCGCTGCGGCATAGGTATGCTGCACCATGTCCAGCGCATTTGCCCCTGTCAGGGTTTGCGTGTTGCCGTCGCCAAAATCCCACACCGAAGTGGCAATTTGCGGCAATACTGCCAGCCCCAAAGGCTGCGCAACGGTGGAAGCGTTGGTAAACGTAGTCGGCGTACCTGCGCACACGTCGGTTTTGGTGAAAGCTGCCACAGGTATGGGGTACACATCTACCACCTGCGTAATTTCGGTGATACAGGCAGGCACGGCGTTGGAAGTCGTGCGCAGCGTAACGTTGTAACGCCCCGCCGTTGCATAGGTATGCGAAACATTGCCCGTTCCCGCTACGATTTGTGAATCGCCGTCCCCAAAAATCCATTCTGACTGCACAATGGCAGGCGTTACCGATAAGCCCGGCGGGTTGGCAATCGTAGAATTGTTGGTAAAAGCCGTTGCCGAACCGTTGCAAACAACGGTTGCCGCAAAGGCAGGCGCAGGATTGGGGCGTACTTCTACGGTTTTTTCCGTGAAAGCCGTACAGCCGTGCGCCGAAGTCATCGTCAGGCGAACGGTGTAAACGCCCGGCGCGGCATAGGTATGATTCACCGCATCCAAGGCATTTGCGCCTGTGTTGGTCAGCGTGTTGCCGTCGCCAAACTGCCAGAAACTTGTGGCAATGCTGACGGGCATCCCGCTTGGCGTTGCGCTTGGGAAACTCAACGGTGAGGTAATTGGCGTGCCCGTAACGGTAAAATTACTTGCCGTACCTGCGCAAACTTCCGTAAAGTTGAAATCGGGAACAGGCAGCGGACGCGCCTCAACGGCTTTTACAGTCTCATCGGTGTAGGTGATGCGGTCAACGCCGCCCGAACGGTACTTGGCAGTCAGCCGCAAACGGACGTTGTACACGCCTGCGGTGGTGTAGGAACGGTTGTGCGTGTCGGCATCGCTTGCTTGGTCGGTCAAGGTGCGGATTTGAGGCGAAGAACCCGCCCCGATGAAATCCCACTCAACGGTGTACACTGCCGAATAGCCCGCTGCGGTTAAGTCCGCCGTAAGGGCGGTGTTCAGGTTAGCCGTTGCAAAGTCATGATTGCCGCCCGTGCAGGCATTGGTTGCCGTAAAGTCAGGCGTAAATCGCGGGAATACGTTCACGGCATAGGTGCGCGAATTGGTACAGCCCCGCGCATTGGTCAGCGTTATGGTATAGAGGAAGCGACCCACGGTTGCAGTATTGACTGCATGGGTTTGCACCAAATTCAAAGTCGGTAAGGTGTGGCTCACGAAAGCACCGCTCCAACGAGCATCAATCAGGTTGGCACCGTTGCCGTCTGCCGCCACGTCGTTATAGACGCGCAGCGTGAGCGGATTTCCCTGAATCACATAAATTTCTACGGTCTGCCCCGTTGTTGCCGATGTGGTCGGTGTTGCAGCATCTGGGTTGTCTGCCAAGCGGGGGGCATTGGCGCAGTTGGCATCGGCAAGCGTCAGGATGGTATTGTTGCCAATGGGTGCGGCAGCTGTACTTTCCAGAAAATTACTTGCCGCATTGGGCGTTCCGCCAAAGTTTTGGAACGTTGCCCCGCCGTCGGGCGAAACAAACAGTGCGTAGTTGTTTTCGTTACCTGCTACCTCATCGTCCACATAACCCAAGCGAACTTGCGCGTTGGCGGCATTGGCAGCATTGAAGCCGAAATAGCGCGCAATACTGCCGTCGGCGGCATTAGCAAAAGCCGTATGCCCGCGCCATATTTGCGTAGTGCCCATGTTAGCACCGCCCGTAGTGATGCCCAAACCCGTTCCGCGCAGGTTCAGCATGATATTGTTCGGGGCGAAAGCGGGTAAGGTCATGCGAAGTAAACCATTACCATAGGCACGACTAAAGTTATTTTCATTGTCCAAAAAACCTCCCTCATCGCTACCCGAAACAAAATTGAGCAAATTCAGGTCAAAGCCGCTCAAGTTTAACCTCCCACCATTGAATGAAAGGCGATTGCGCAAATCTATGGCTCTGCCCAGCGTAACTTCGCCCGAAGGCTTGTTGAGGTCTAATCGGAAGAAATTGATGTTTTGCACCGTTGCGGAAAGCAACTGATTGGCTGCGCCGTTGAGCAAAACCGTTCCTTCGGTGGGGAACAAGCCGTTGGTTGCCTGATGCGAAAGGTTGCCGCCCAGCGAAAGCAAGCCCGTGCTTGGAACGGTAGCGGTATTCAAATTGGTAAAACTGCCCGTAACGCGCAGCGTAGCACCTGCGTCAATGGCAGTTGTGCCGTTGGCAGCATTCTGAAAATCACCGTTGACGTGCAGCAGTGCGCCGTTGCGAACGGTGATATTCGTTCGGTTGTGTATCAATTGGGCAAACAAGGGCGGCGCACTCAGCAACAAAAGCCATAACCAACCCCAATGCCGTAAACTTCGGATGCTCATACCGTAAGGGTTTAAGGTGATATCAGTTGATGCGCATGATGAACGCTAAGGCAAAGTAGGGCGGGCGGTTTTCGTGCGGTGCGCCGCTGCCTGCGGTACTGGTCGTAAAGCTGTGTGAGTGTGCACCGGTGGTGTTACTTTGCACCTGCCCGCGCCATCGGTTGTCGTTGGGGTCTGAGTCGCTGCCGCCGCCGAAGCCCATATCTACGGTGGTTGAGTTGCCCACATAGAACCTTGTGCGCCAGCTAAGCCCTGATGCATCCGTACCTTCGGTCATGTGGAAATGGTCGCCGTCCCAAGAAGTAAAACCCGTGTGGTTGTGTGCGGGCATTTCGGCAGCGGAAAGTGCCACCTGATTTGCCCCGCCGATGTTACCGGGTGCATAGCTGCTACCCGCACCTACGATGAAGCGGTCGCGAAGGTCGGGGGTGCCATTGCTGCCGTCGCACAAAGACCAGCCCGCGGGAATGGACGCAATAGAACCGCTCCACATGATAATGCCGCCGATGGGAACAGTGCCGTTGCCGTTGATAGTGCCGCTGACGTTCACCGTACTTGCCGTAATTGTGCCCGCAGTAGAGAGGTTATTGGCTGTCAGATTGCCGTTGATGAGCGCATTGCCTTGTACTTCCAATCGGTTGGTTGGTGCGGTAGCATTACCGATTCCGACATTGCCGTTGTTGAAACTCCATGCGTCCAATACTATCCATTGCGCACCCGAACGGTACACAAACTTGTTCAGCGTTGTATTGAAAACCAACAAACCGTTGGCAGGCGTGGCAATTACATTGTGGTCGGGTAAGCGGGGCACTAACAGCCCGCGGTCGGCAGCGGTAACATCTAACATGGCAGAGTTATCGGGCGTGGCAGTGCCGATACCTACGTTTTGCGCCCATGCCTGAACAGACAGCAGGGCAATTGCAATCAAGAAAATGCTGAATCGTTTCATACGGCTTCTTACGGGTTTTTATTCGTTGACGGTGGTTTTGAGGGGTTGAGAGTGTGCAACCGCGCCGTTGGCATAGGTGCGCACTTGGTAGTAATAAGTTTGTCCGGGCTTTACGTCTGCATCGGAAAATTTCGCTTCGGTGAGCATTCCGCTGACGGGTCGCCAAGAGGTGTTTTCCTGTTTGCGATAGACAATGAACCCTTGCAAGGTCGGTTCTTTGGGTTTGTTCCAACTCAATTGCAATTGCTTGTTGCGCTTGTCGTAGGCGGCGGTTAAACCGCCTGCTTTCAGTGCTTCGGCGTTGGCATTTGCCGTCAGCGATGCGGCAAGCGGTCGCGCCTGCGGGGAAGTGTTACCGCTGCTGTCTGTGGCAGTGAGCGTATAGCGATAAAGTTTACCTTCCTGCAAGCCCTTGTCGGTAAAAGCAGTTTGCGCGGGGGGCAGCATCGCGCCCAAGGGCACAAAACCCGCCGAATCAACGGCGCGGAAGAGTTGATAACCTTTCAAATCGCTTTCAGCATTGGCAAGCCAACTAAGGGTAAGGCTTTTATCGGCATTAACGGTAAGGGCAGTAAGGACGGGCTGTTCGGGGGCTGTAATGTCGGGCATTCTGCCTTCGGCTGCCTGCGAACCTCTGCTTTCGTTGCCCGAAGAGTCTAAGGCTACCAATCGGTAAATGAACTTGTTGCGGGCAACGGCGGGCAGTTTGTCCACGTAGCTTGTGGCGGTGAGCACGTCGTTGTGAATCAATGCGAACGATTCGGGGCGGTTTTCGTCTATGGTGCGATAAAGCCGATAGCCCAGCAAGTCGGGTTCGGTGTTGGCTTTCCATTTGAGGTGCATTTCACCGCTTCGGGCTTCCAGCGTTAAGCCTTGCGGGGGTGCGGGCGGCTCTTTGTCGGGCAAAATGGCAAAAGTTGTGTCCGAATCGCTGCGGTTGCCTGCGCGGTCAAAGGTTGCAACCTTGTAGAACCACACATCGGCAGCGGGCGGCTCATCTGTAAACACTGTATCGCGGGGCTGTTGCAAACGGTTGTTGATTTTTCGGAAGCCCGTTTGCTCTTTGCGCCCGCGGCGGTAGATGTCGTAACCCGCCACATCGGGCGAAAGCGATGATTGCCAGCGAAGGGCAATTTTGCCGCTCTTCGGGTCTGCCTGCGAAGCCAGCGCACCTGCCGGAACAGGTGGTATGCGGTCTTCGGCACGCACTTCCACCGCGGCGGAAGGCTGCGTTTCCCTGCCGAAAAGGTCTATGCCCACTACCTCATAGGCATAACTTACGCCGTATTGCAGGGTTGTATCGGCATAAAGAAAACCCTGCTTTTGCAAATCGTCCAAGCTGCTCATCAGCGGCAATTCGTTGAGTTTTTTGCGCCCTTCGGCAACCGATGTGCGATAGACGTTCACTGCCAAAAATCGGGAAGGTTCGGCTTTCCATCCCAACTGAAAAATTCTGTCGGTCAAAAGATGGACGATGCCGACGGGCGGGGCTTCCAACACTTCCTCACCCATGGTTACGGCGGGCGACGTATTGAGCACCTTGCCCGATGCGCTGATGACGCGGTATTCATAGCTCTGCCCCGCAACGGCAGTTGCGTCGGTGTACCAATTGCCCAGATAGCGGGCAAAATCGGGGCTTAATACCGATTGAATTGTAATGAATGCACCTGCCAGCGTGGCTAAATCGTCGGCGTTTAGTTTATCGGCTAATTCGCGGTAAGATGCCAGCGCGGAATTGCGGTCAAGGGCTTCTTGGGGCAACGGGACATCGCCTTTTTTAACGGGTTTTGCCGTCAGTTTTTCCCATTGGTTGCGCCCCGCAGGGCTGCGAAACACGTTCACACCTTCGGCAACATACACCGCACGCGGAAACCAGCGAACAATCATGCCGCCTTGGGCAGGGGTGGCAATCACACGGTTATCTTGTGCAAAACTTACGCCTGCAACCGCCATGAGCCACAGGCAAACGGAAAAGATTTTGGCTTTCACGGCGGCTATTGGATTTTATGGGTGAACTGTTGGGTCTCAATGTCAAAGTCAATGCCTACTACGTGCACTTTGCCGCGCAGTTTGCCGCTGACGGAAATTTCATTCTTGAAGCGGGCTATCAAATCGCCTTGGAAAATGACATCCACCAGTCGCAAGTTGCCTTTGCCCACTACAACAAGTTCCCACTCTACGCCTACCGCTGCGCGTGCTGTTGCGCTCAACCGAATGTTATCCAGTCCAAGTTCGGGTTGGAAAATTACTCTGGTACTTGCCATTGCCTGCAAATAGGCGGAAAGGTACGGGCGAATGGCTGCCACTTCGCGAATGCCTATCCACGGCAGTTGCAAGTCTATGCCCGCTTTGAAACCGACCCCTACTTCAAATTCCTTTTCGTTGATGTCCAAAAAGCCTGTCATGGCAACCCCCAAACACATGGGCATCATGTAGGCGGGTCGTTCGCGGCTGCCTATGTTGAGCCGCACATGCTGCGGGCTAAGGTCAATGGCAAAATTGTTTTGTCCACAAACAACGGGGGCATTAAACATGGCGTTGGCTTCCAATCGTATCCGCGTATCGGGCACGGAAATCACGGCTTTTCCGTCAATGGCTGCCACAGAGTAGGTAAACATGCCCGGCAAGCCGACGTTGCCCACCTTGCCGAATATCTTCATGCCAATGATGTAGCCCAAACGCGAATCGCCGGAAACAGGGCGGTCAAACCTGCCGCCGTTGAGTGAAAGCTCTATCATGCCGCCAAACTGCGCAATCATACCCGAGGTGGGCATATCGGAAAATTGCGCCCGCAACATCATGCCGAACCAATTGTCGGGGTCGGGAACGAAGGTCAGGCTGTGCATACTGATGTCTTCGCCGATGTCTTCAAAGCTGCTGCGCTTCATACCGAAGTAGAACACGCCTTCCATGCCTGTGAGGAACAACACCTTCGGCACAACGGGAATACCTTTGGAAAGCATTTCCATCACTTTGGCTTTGGTAGATTTGCCCCCGTTGGCGTTGTTGCCCGCATTTTTGGCTGCATTGGCAACGTTCTGCCCCGCATCAAACAAAGAGTTACCCTTGGGCGAAGGCTTGACAGGGAACAACTGATTGCCCGTTACTTTGAAATAGATTTTTCCCGCCACCCACTTTGCGCCTTCCAGAGCTACGTTGCCTACTGCCTTCGCTGCTGCCCCCGCTTTGGCTTTCAAATAGGCTTTTACGGTAAGTTCCAACTCACCGCGCAGGGCTATGTCGTCGGACGTTTTGACCAAATTTGCCCACAGCAAGGCAAGCCTTCTTTGCTCATGTTCGGTCAGGCGTTTTTCCAATGTGCCGCTGCGGTCGTCCATGCGTTTGATGAAAATCAGCTCATCGTCGGTTTTGACCTTGCGGGCAAGAATCTCTTCCAACTCTTTTTGCATGAGTTGCTTAATGTCTTCGGACGAAAGCGGCACGCCGTATTTTTCCTCTAATTGTTCGGCAATGGCGCTTTCGCGTTGGAAGTCTGCCAAAGCCGCATCCATCAGCGGGGCAACGGCAGCGCGTGATTCTACCTTTCCGCCAACGGCAGCCCCGAACTGAATCAGCCCGAAGGGATATTTATCCTTTGCGCCCGCTATTGCCAAACCGTAGAGTTGAATGGCAAAAGGCAATTCCATTTTGCCGTCTAATGCGCCCATGAAGGCATCGCCGTATATCTGATGCCCGTAGTAGAGTTTCAACATGCCTTCCATGGAAAACAATAGCGGCACGGCAACGCGCATGTACATGGAATCCATCACAATTTTGCCGTCCGCATCGGTTTGTTTGAACATGCCGCCCCTGAAAACGGCAGGCACGGAAGCACTGTTGCCGCTGATGCCTGCGGTGGGTCGGGGGTCTAATCTGTCGGGCGGCATACCCGATGTGCGCGGCGGAATTTCCCGCGCCCTTTCGCGGTCGCTGTCGGAAATGCCCGTATTGGCGCGGGCTAACATCTCTTTAAAATCCATCGCGCTGATAAAGTCGGCGGTCGGAACGCCTTCTTTGCCCGTCGCATTCGCCATCATGACAATTTCGGCACGCACACCAAAGGCATATTGACCCGCCAAGTTTGCTGCCATCACGTGTGTAACGCGGATTTCGTTGCCCGAAGGCAATTTGCCCTTGACTTGATTGGTAAGTGCCACCTGCCCGTTGGGAATACCGAAGCCAATTCGCCCGTCGCCCCAAAGGCGCAAATGCTGCAAGCCGGGCATGGTCAGTTCCAAACTGCGCCATTCGGCATCTAAGGTGAGTTCTAAGCGTTCGTTATCGGCAAAGGCAGCGCGGGCAATCTGCATTTCCACGCGCTGGTCGCCGCCGTCAGGGTTAAAGGCAAAGTAACGCCCCGTCAGGTCTTCTTCCATGTGCCCGGGCTGAATGCCTTGCGAAGTGATGTCGGCAGTATAGTTCAACTCTTGGTCGCCTGCCAGCAGCGGAATGCGGATAAAGCCGCGCAGAGTGCTCTTGGTCAGCACGTTGTCTTCAACGTTGAGTTGTAAGCCGCGCAGGTTGCCGCCAAAGGTGTTGAATAGCGCAGGCAGTTCGTTGTTGAAATCCCGTTGGAAGCGCAGCGTCAGCCCGCCGCCCGTCAGGAAGGCATGGCTTTCGGGCAACGATTGCAGGTCTGTTTCCCAAGCGCGGGGGAAATAGAACTGATTGCTGCCGTCAAACTTTTGCGGGATTTGCAGGCGGTAACTTTCCAAGTAAATGCCTTTCCATGCGGGATTGTCGGCATGGATGCCCGCCGATTTTTCTTCGGACAAATCCACAACCAATTTTTGAGGCAACAACTGCATCAGCGTACCCGGAACGGCTGCCAGCGGACGGTCAAAGGTCAGGTTGTTTTCCAAGTAGAACAGTTGGGCGGCTTGCACAAAGCGCACCGACAGCGACTCATCGGTCGGCGCTTTGAACTTGTTTTCGGGCAGCAGCAAATCGCCGTCCATCTGCAACTCATAGCGGTTGTCTTGGTTGATAATGATGCGGGACGAAACGGCTAAGTTGAGACGGAAACGGTAAGGTTCTGCCAACTCAAAGCGGTTGTTTTCTGCCGCAGCCGTACTTCCCAAAAGTTTAAAATCGTCGTAGCCGAAGCGCGCTTTGGCAAACAGCACTTCCGCCGCTTTGCCGCTTGTAACGGGGTGCGGCAGTGCCCATTTGGTTTCACCTTCTATCTGCAAAAAGTCTTTGGTAAGAATCAGGTTTTGCGGGTAGAAATAGGCTGCGCCGTTTTCGGGCAGCGCGGGGGTGAGTTCTATGCGTTCCCATTTGAGCGGATGCACGATTTCACCGCTTGCCAATACCATGCGTCCCGCGATGTTTTCTAACTTAATGTCCTTAAAATCAAACTCTTCCGAATCGCCCGCCAAGTTGATTTTGATGCTGCCGCGCCCCGAAAGTTTGCTCAAATCGGCATTGGACGTGCTGATGACGGTAACTTCGTGTTTGCCTGCCAAGAATTTTTCCACAACAGGCGGTCCGTTGAAAATCAGTGCGTTACTTTTGGCAATTTCCTGCTCGCCGCTGTATGCCAGCACGTGCCATGCGTAGGCTTTGCCCGATTCGGGTCGCTGCCCGCGCAAGATGTATTCCCAACTGCTACCCGCGGCAGGCGTTTCGGCGGTTTCCTCTTCAAACCATGCAGGATTGACCGCTACGGCACTTGCAGCATCCTGACCGGGCAGAAGTTCTATGGCGCGGAACTTGTAGCGCACCGCCTGCCCCGCAACCAGATTATCGGGCAGCGACCAAGCAAATTTCAACAGGTCGTTTTTACCGAAAGCATGCTGATTGTCAGGCTTTTGTAATGCAATTCTGCCGCCTTCGGGGTAGCCGTACCGAAACCAGCATACCTGACTGATACCGTTGTTTTTGAACAGGTTGCGCCCGTCGCGGTCTGTTGCCTGCACCGTCCAAACGTAGCGCTTGGCAAGTTCCAGCGGCGGGGCACTGATGTTGTAGTTATAGCTGGTGCGCCCCGC
Source organism: Rhodoflexus caldus (assembly GCF_021206925.1). Taxonomy (NCBI): domain Bacteria; kingdom Pseudomonadati; phylum Bacteroidota; class Cytophagia; order Cytophagales; family Thermoflexibacteraceae; genus Rhodoflexus; species Rhodoflexus caldus. Next base: position 451,630 of record NZ_JAJPRF010000002.1, read on the forward strand.
AATCGGTTCGGATTCAAAAATCGGGATGGCTTTGCCGTTGTTGATTGCCAACATTGGGTCGGCTTGCGGGTCGGTTACCTCGTAAACTCTCAACACATATTCCGTGTTTGCCTGAATAGCTGCCGTACCGTTGGTCAGTTGCCATTGGAACTGCACGTTTTGCGGCTCTATGGGCTTAACAGAAGTTCCGCAAACGGGCAAAATCGGCGTAGGTTCGTCAATGGTCATCAGCCATGCGTCGTAGCAGCCCGCCCGCGAAAGCACCTGATTGCTGCGGTAGTCTATCACCTCAAAACAGAAACTGTACAGCCCGTCGGGCAGGCGGTCGGTGCGGCGCAGTTCGTCGGCACTCATGCCGCTGATTTGCATGTTGTTCAGGTCTAAATATTGCGAAAGGTCGGCGGCGGTCAGGCGCAAAGGCGTGCCGGGCACAATGGTAAACGGTGCAGCGGGACGAAAATCGGGGCGGGTGCGCAAACTCATGCGGCTGCTTTGAATACTGACGCGCAAATAAAATTCCCACGAAGGTTCGTTAAAGTCGTTAAAAGCGACATTGACGACTAATTTTTCGCCTGCGGGCGACAAATAATCGCTCAAAAGCGTAGAATACGGCGGCTGAACAATCGGATTGACCCGAAACGGAAAGGTTTGCGCCCGTGCCGTTTGTTGCCCTGCCCCTGCCAGAAATACCATGCACAAAATTTGCAGTAATTTGTGCCGTACAAACCGACTCATAGTGTATAACGGTAATAGTTTAAAAGCCGAAGGTATAGTTGTAATTCAACCCGGCACGCAGTTCGGTGAAAGAGGGTGCATTGGCTTGCTTAGAGGCACGGCTCAAATACATCACGTTCAGCCCCAGATTGTGCGAAGTTGCTACGCGATAGTTCATCATGGCACGCAGGTTGAAATTGCCGCTCAGAAGTTCGCCCGCTGCATAAGAGTTCAGCAGGCTGCCCGAAGCATTCAGGCGCATTTTGCGTTTGAGCAAGCCCTTGGCGGCGGTCAGCGTAGGACCTGCCACCAAATTTTCAAAACCCGTGCTGATGTTACGACTGATATTAAAAGAGAGAGCCAAACTTAAATCGGTAGGAACCAGCGTGTACTGATACGAACTCAACCAGTTCCAGAAGGTGGTTTTGGAATTATCGTTATCGTTAGCGCCCTGAAAGTTGAAGTTGCTCATCAGCACGTGGCGGGTGCGTTCGTTGCCCGTGTTGTAGTTGGCACTCATGCCCGCGCTGTTGGTGATTTGCAACAAACTCAACGAATCGGGGTTGATTTGCGTATTGTTGAAGTCTGTGGCAGCCAGCAACACCTTGGTTGCCGAACTGAAATTGGAATAGTTTGCCGAAACATTCAGCTTTTCGTTAGGTGCATAGCTGATGTTAAACGAACCCGAAAGGCGCATCATTTCGTTGGCAAGCCAACGGCTCAAATTGTTGCGCTGAAAGCCGCCGCCCGCGGAAATGTTGATTTTATTGTCCAGCATCCGCCAACCAACCGAAGCCTGCACGTCTTCCAAATCGTTGTTGAGAAAAACTGAACCCGTTGTTTTGTAGTCGGGGTCTATGCGGCGGTAGAGCAACCGCAATTGATATTTGTCTGCCGCATAGGTCGTTTCGGCGTTGAGGGCGGCGTTTACCTGCGTGCTCAAATTCCTTTGCGAAAGCAGCGCGGCAGCCATGCCCTTCAAACCCGAAAAATTAGTACCGTCGTTTTCAAGTCGGATGTCGTTAGTAAATGCACTAAGCGCGTATTCAGCCCGAAAGTTGAGCCGCTTGGTGAGTTGTTGCCGCACTTGCAACCCCAAAATGCCGTTTTCTACGGGTGTCAGTCCTTCGGCAGTAGTCAGCGGCACGGAATTGACGTTATCTTTTGCCTGAAAGTAAATCAAATCTGCCGAGCGGTTTTCCTGTTTGCCGAGCGTGAGTTTTACGCCCTGCCCCCACCGTTCGTAGGCGGGAACGCCGCGCACAATGCCCTCTACCCCGCCTTGCGCAATGGCACGCACAAAACGCCCGTAGAGCGCCGTAACCTTCACGGGCGAATCTTCGGGTGCAACTTGAATACCTGCCCCCAAAAACACGTTGCCCGAAAGTGTGTAAGGTGAAAATTCCAAATTGCGATAGCCCAAATGCGCCGTTACGGACTTGTAGCGCGGGCTTAACCCGAACTGATTAAAAGGCTGTGTAAAACGTCGGTTGAGTTGGCTGAAAGTGGCAGACAGCGGAATATCTACGCCGTAAAGGCTGATATTGAGCGTGCCGTTCAGTTGCCAAAAGAAGGGGTCGCGACGTGCTGCAATACCGCTTGCACTGTACCCCAAAAACGAACCACCCAGCGAACCGCTTACACTGACAGGCTTTTCATTTTTCAGATTTGCTAAATCTTGCCCAAACGCCCGATTTTGCAGAAAAATTACAGCAAAAATGAATATGTAGTAAATTTTTTTCATGCAAATTCTTTAAAGCGTTAGCAAGCGATTTCCACAAATGTAACGCATGTGTAAAGAAAATATTCCATAGAAAAATCGGCTTTAGAACATGTTGTAAGAGTTACAATGTGTTTAAACTTTATTTTGACCTAATCACCGCTCAAACACCTTCAAAACGATATAACAAAAAAGTGAGACCCATAAAAGAGCCTCACTTTTTGAGTGATACAAGCAAATTAATGGCAAAATTAGGCAAATATTACATGGTACAGTTTTTGACGATTCACACCCCGTCTTCTTTCCTTACAACATAATTATTGACATAATCCTCGGCAATTTTTTGGTATTCTTCGGGGTTAATCTTACGCAGTAAGGTATTTTTAGCTTCGGGCATCTGCTCTACGTACAAACTTGTGCTCGGGAAGGCGAACTTAACCCCCATGGCCTCTGCCAAACGGATGATGTGCAGCATCAACTCTTCACGGATAAACAACTCATCTCTGATTTCCGCAACCTTGATAAAAACCTGAAAGCGAATTTGAATGGAAGACTCTGCAAAATCAAAAAGTGTAATCAGTACGTCTTCCGCCTCTATATTGGGATGCGCCACGGCAACAGCCCGTAAGCCTTCTATAAAGGCTTCTATCAGCACGGGCGGTGTGTCGTAAGTAATGCTCAGCATGGTGCGAAAACGGTGTTTTTGTCGCATACCCATGTTTTCCAGCGTCAAATCGGCCAGCCTGCCGTTGGGAATGACCGTTACCGAATTGGCAAAAGTTCTGATTTGGGTGCTTCTAAAGCCGATGTATTCTACCCTGCCGTCCACGCGGTCGCCGATAATCCAATCACCGTTTTTGAAGGGCTTGTCCAAGAATATCATCACCGAACCGAACAGGTTTTTGAGCGTGTCTTGCGCTGCCAAAGCCACTGCCAAACCACCGATGGAAAGACCGGCAATAACCCCTGCCACATTCAGGTTAAAAATGTATTGCAACAAGTAAACGACCGTTACAAAAACAATCAACACGCGCAGGATTCGCTTTAGCAGTAGGCCTAACTGTTCATTGTAATTCCAACCGTTTTTTGCGTAAATTTTCTCTATATAGTAGCCACCTAATTTGACAATGCGATAAATCACAGTAGCAAACTGTATTACCCAAATAACAGTCAGCAAAGGATATACGTACCGCATGTAAAGAATCGGCAATTGCAAAATCGGCAAAAGGGTATTGAGCGCAAACAGAATCAGCGCCATAATCAGCGGTTTCAGTACAGGAGTTAAGTAGGTGTCGGCAAAATCTGCCTGCTCGGCGCGCTTCAGCATAGCAACCGGTACGCGAATAACAAGAAACATCGCCAACCGATACACCAATAAAGTAAGCAACAACAGCACAGCAAGCCCTGCCCATTGCCATGCAGTCAGCAGCAGAAAGGTTTGCGGTGGATTGAATAAATCAATGCCCAACAACGCTTGCGTATCAATGATAAAAACAAGTTCGTACAGTTCAGGAATCAGTTGTATGGTTTCGCGCGAGTAATACCAGTTGTTGCCTACCTTTTCCAGATATATCGGATACCCCAAATGGCTGAACAGGAAATAGGTGTTCGGATTGCTCATGGTAGTATCCCTATGATTGGGATTGTCGGGGATGGCAGCAAAGTCAATATATTTACCCAATCCTTCATAAATTTCCTTCAACATGCGCGCACGCCTGATACGCTCCTTCTCGTTAATTTCATTGCGCAATTCGGGGTGATTGAATGGAGCCGCAGCCGACTTGGTAAAATTTTTTCCCCGCCGTGTTTCGCCAAAACCCAAATTTTTCAAGTGTGTTTCTATGGCTTCCTGTGGCGTAGCCAACTGCACCGACTGCCCCGCTGCCGGCAGGTTCACAATGAGCAACCACAGGATTAAACAATAAAAAGCACACTTAGAACACCTCTGTATTTTTCTCATAAGCGCCTGATAATTGTAGTTTGGGTAACAAAAGTTGAACAAATATAGCAGGGTACTGCTTACTTTTGCAATATGAATACTACACGTCTGATAAGTTTCCTTACCTTGGCGGCATTACTTTTTACAAGTTGCCAAAACAAACGAGGCGGTATCCCTAAAGGAGAAGCAGCGCCTGATTTTGAAACAACTGATTTACAAGGTAATCTGCATAAGCTAAGTGATTTTAAAGGCAAAGTTGTGATGCTGTACTTTTGGGCTGATTGGTGCCCGGCCTGTAAAAAGGAATTTCCCGAAACACAGGAGTACTACCGCAAACTGAAAAGTGATGATTTTGAGCTGATTGCCATCAACGTATCGCAACCGCGCGAGGCTTCCGAGGAATTTCAGCGGAAGTACAAAGCCACATTCCCCATGCTGCTCGATACTGACGGAAAAATTTCCAAACAATACGGCATTGAAGAGCTTCCAACCAATTATTTTATAGACCCTGAGGGCAAAGTAGCCCGTCGAATTGTCGGCTGGATAGGCGAGCCTCAGGTGAAAGTGATGATTAATCAATTGTCAAAAAAATAACATGAAAAACGCAGCTTATTTTTTCATTCTCAGCATTTTTATACTCCTGAGCGCGTGCACAGGCAGCAGCGAAAGCAACGGCAACAATCAATCAGACAGCAATCAACGCTGTGCGCAGTGCGGTATGCCTACGGAAGAGTTTCAAGCATGGCGCGGAAAAATTGTCGGTACTGCCGCCACTAAGCACTTTTGTTCGCCGCGCTGTTTGTTTATTAACAGTCAGGCGCACAGCCTTGCACCTACTGACAGCGTGTTTGTTACCGACTACTACGGGCAAACACTCATAGACGGCCGAAATGCGTATTATGTCATCGGGAGCGATGTCATCGGCCCGATGGGGCACGACCTTGTACCGCTTGCCAGCCAACAGGCCGCCGAAGAATTTATGCAGGAACACAAAGGGCAACAAATTTTGCGTTTCGGGGAGGTAGATGCCGAAACGATTAAAGGGTTGGGTAAATAGGTACAAAAAATAGCATTCCGAGGTCAGGCTCCAAGATTTCAGCCTCTAATGAGCGAGTAAAAGTACAATCTGTAACAATATTTGCGATTATTATGTAATGCATTTTAATTGCTCAACTGCTTAAATTATTTTTACCGGGGTATTAACAGGTCAGCATCCAAATCGCTGTTAATGCTCCGATGGTATTTTTCTGCCATTGACAATCAGAAACTGCCTCCCATGAAACTCCTGCTGATTGAAGACGAGAACAATCTTGCAAAAGACATCAGTACTTACCTCAGTAGCAGCAACATACATTGCGAGTGGGTAAACACACTCAACCTCGCCTTAGAAAAAATTAGCGCTTACGAGTATGACTGCATCCTGTTAGATTTAACACTACCTGATGGAAATGGCATAACCATACTAAAAGAGCTAAAAAAACAACAAAAAAACGAAGGTATCATCATCATTTCTGCCAAAGACACCTTGGAAAGTCGTTTAGAAGGCTTACAATTGGGTGCTGATGATTATCTTACCAAACCGTTCCATATTGCCGAACTTTTGGCAAGGGTTCATGCCGTTATACGCAGAAAGCAATTTGCAGGAAACAACCGTTTAATAATCAATGAGTTAGAAATTGATTTACTGGCAAAGACACTCAAAGTCAATCAAAAAAATATTGACCTGACCAAAAAAGAGTTTGACCTTTTGCTGTATTTGATAGGCAACAAAAACAGAGTTTTACCCAAATCGTCCCTTGCCGAACATCTTTCGGGAGATATGGCAGACATGCTGGATAACCACGATTTTGTATATGCTCACATTAAAAATTTGAAAAAGAAATTAAGTCAAGCAGGAGCCAAAGACTATATAAAAACCATTTACGGAACAGGCTACAAATGGGAAGTATAAATAAACAACCTCAAAAACTTTTACACCAAACCCTCAGAGGCTATGTTGGTTTTGCAGGCTTACTCTTGCTTTTGAGTATTCCATTTGCTTATTTCTTGATGCAAAAACTGCATGTGGACGATATAGACGAAGCCCTGATTTTGCGAAAAAAAGAATTTCAAGCCTATCATTTGCCAAACTTTACCCTTGGCGAAATTCCACAGTGGAACAAATACAACCGCGATATAAAACTTATTGATACCCTGCAAAATCTAACCAAAGACAGCCTTTTGCAACAGCCTTTTCATGATGAACTTGACAATGAAATAGAACCCTATCGTGTACTTTATTCACCCATTCGTATTGAACAAAAAACTTTTACCTTGCTTGTTAGGCAAAATTTGATAGAAAATGAAGACCTGATTTTCAATATTTTGGGCTTGTATGCGGGTTTATTAGTGCTTTTGTTAGCGGGTTTGTTTGGGCTTACCCAATATTTTAGCAGGCAACTTTGGAAAGGTTTTTATGATACTTTACAACAATTAGAAACCTTTGAATTGGGCAAAACCGATGCCCCAACTTTTGAGGAAACACATATTCAGGAATTTGAAAGGCTAAATAGTGTTTTGCAACATTTGATACAAAAAAGCATTGCCGTTTTTGAAAGCCAACAAGAGTTTATAGAAAATGCCTCCCACGAATTACAAACGCCTTTGGCGGTGTTGCAGGCAAAATTGGATACTTTTCTGCAAATGCCCGACCTCAGCCAAGCCCAAATGCAAGCCTTAGACAGCCTTTACGACCTTTTGGCAAGGCTCAACCGACTAAATAAAAACCTACTTTTGCTTTCAAAAATTGACAAACTCTCTTTTCAAAATCTTGAAAATATCAATTTAAAAACACTCATTGAAAAGCAAGTTTCATTTTTTGAAGAACAGGCTTTACAGAAAAATATCCGATTGGAAATTGATGTTCTGGAAAATGTAGAAATAAAAACCAATCATATTTTGATAGAGATTTTTGTGAGTAATCTTTTGCTAAATGCCATAAGACACAATCACAAAAACGGACTTATCAGTATCAGCCTCAAACAAAATGAGTTACAGATTGGCAATACCGGGCAACCTTTTCCCCTGCCTGAAAATAAACTTTTCCGACGTTTCGCCAAAATAGACAGTTCCACACAAGGCAACGGTTTAGGTTTGGCAATTATCAAAAAAATTGCAGATTTATACCGATGGTCAATTACATATGTAATGAAAAATAATTTGCATACTTTCACAATCAACTTTAACAAAAGTTAAAATAATGCCAAAGGATTCCAGAGAATATTTAGCCAACGAAAGAACTTTTTTAGCTTGGGTCAGAACAGGTATTGCCATTATGGCTTTCGGGTTTGTGGTTGTTAAGTTTTCGCTTTTCCTTCGCCAACTTTCCATTATTACCCAGCAGGAAATGCTTATTCACAAAGGCTATTCGTCGGTAATCGGGGCTTTTATCTTGATTGGCGGGGCTGCCGTGATACCTATTGCTTACTTTCGTTTCAAACAGGTAAACAAGCAACTTTCCGAAGGAAGCTATGATGAAAAACACTTCATGCCCACCTTGCTAACCGTCTTATTATCAATAGTTTCCGCCTCACTTTTAGTGTATATCATCATAACTTCCATTTGAAAAAACGAAAATTCAAAATTTCTTCAAAATTGGTTCTCACCTTTGTAGTGTAATTTTTTATTCACTGTAACTATAAACGGTAGAAACCAATGAAAAAAGTCGCAATGTTATTGGTGGCTGTACTGATGAGCACACTCACCTATGCCCAAAAAATGGAAGAACGCAACATTCCACAAGCTGTCAAAACTGCTTTTCAAAAGGCTTTCCCCGATGCCAAAGAGGTAAAATGGGAAAAAGAAAATAGTTTTTTTGAGGCCAATTTTGAAGTGAACGAAACCGACTATTCGGTAATATTTGATGCCAACGGCAACATCATGGAAACCGAAGTAGAAATTGAACCGCATCAGTTGCCCCAAAATATTGCCCACTATTTGGCGCAACACTACAAAGGGCAAAAAATAAAAGAAGCCGCCAAAATCACTGATGCCAAAGGTGTAGTTACCTACGAAGCAGAAATCAAAGACAAAGATTTGATTTTTGACGAAAAGGGCAATTTTATTAAGGAAATTAAAAAGTAATTCGGTTCAAATAATTAACTCAATTTGCTACCTATTCCAATGGAACACAGATTTTACGGATTAGGCAGATTTTCACAGATTAAGTTGTCTAAAATCAGTGTCTTATCTGTTAAATCTGTGTTATCCGTGTTCTAAAAAAGTAAGTGGCAACTTGGGTTAATTCACCCCAAAACTCAAAAAAAAATGAAACACTTATTTCTTATTCTCTCGTTTTTGGCAATGCAGACGGCATTTGCTCAAAACAAAACCACCCTTTCGGGCAACCTCAAAGACAAAGCCACCAAAGACCCTTTGCCTTTTGTAAATGTAGTATTGAAAAATGCCAAAGATAGCGTTTTCGTAACGGGTACGGTAAGCAACGAAAACGGACTTTTCAGCCTCAAAGACCTCAAACAAGGCGAATATGTCTTGGAAGTGTCATACATTGGCTACAATACTTTCCAGAAAGCTGTTTTTGTAGGCAAACTCAATGACTACTTAGACATAGGCACAATAGAACTTGCCGAAAGTACGGAAACTTTACAGGAAATAGTTGTAGAAGGCAAACGAGATGCGGTGCTTGAAACCTTAGACAAAAAGACCTTCAAAATGGATGAAAACCTTAGTCAAGGCGGCGGTTCGGTTTTACAGGCTATGAAAAATTTGCCAAGTCTTACGGTTTCGCAAGACGGAAAAGTGGCTTTGCGGGGGAGCGACAAGGTTACAGTTTTGATTGACGGCAAGCAAACTGCTCTTACAGGTTTTGGCAATCAGGCAGGTTTGGACAATATCCCTGCATCGGCTATAGAACGAATTGAAGTCATCAATAATCCTTCCGCCAAAAACGATGCCAACGGGAGTGCAGGCATTATCAACATCATTTTCAAGAAGAACCAACAAGAAGGGCTAAACGGAAAAGTGGGCTTAATTTCAGGTGTGGGGGCTTTGTGGCAAAAGCAAGCCAACTTGCCTACTATTCGTCCGCAGTATCAAGACAATTACAAACTCAATCCTTCGCTCACTCTCAATTACAGAAAAAAGAAAGTCAATTTGTTTTTTCAAGGCGACCTTGTTTCGCAAAAAGTCTTGAATAAAAATGAGTTTTTTCAACGGATTTATGATGACGGTAGCGTCATTGAACAACAATTTTTGGAAAACCGCACCCAAACCATTGCGACCGTAAAAACAGGCTTAGATTGGAATATTGACGACAACAACACTTTCACGTTTTCGGCACTTTACAACCGAGAAAGCCATATTGATTTGGGCGATTTGCCCTATTTTAACCAAAACCTAACCGAGAGAAAACGCCTTTGGCAATACCACGAAAAAGAAATAAACACGGCTCTAAACACCTCTTTGATTTACGAGCATAAATTCAAGCAAGCGGGGCATAAACTCACAACTAATTTCAATTACACCTTCCACCGGGAAAACGAAAAGTTCAGTTTTGATAACTACCTGCCTACTTCGCAAAGCAATGATGCCACACACCTCATTGCCGATGAAAACGTAAGTGATTTGAATATTGACTACATCAAGCCTTTGAAAAGTGGCAGAATGGAATTAGGCTCAAAACTGCGTTGGCGTTATATCCCTACTAATATGATTTTTATACCCGGACAAAATTCGGTTTTGGATTTAGGGGCACAAGGTTGGGCAAATTACAACGAATATATTGGGGCATTGTACGGGAACTATGTCTATGAAAGCAAATTTTGGGAAGTGGAAGCAGGTTTGCGAATGGAAAGCATAAAGGTAAATTATGAAGTTACGCCCACGCATAATACCTACAAAAGCAACGGCTACAACTACTTACAACCTTTTCCAAACTTGCGGATAGCTTATTTGGTAAATGACAATAGCCGAATTTCCATGTTCTACAACCGTAGAGTAGATAGACCTGATGAGCAAGATTTGCGTATTTTCCCGAAATATGACGACCCTGAAATTCTGAAAACGGGCAACCCGAACCTTCGCCCACAATTTACCCAAACCGTAGAGTTGGGCTATAAAAACTCTTGGAAAAGTGGCTACATCTATGCAGCGGCGTATATGCGTTTTATTGACAACATCTTAACACGCATTGTTACCGCACCCACAGGAAGCACCTTTATCAATTCCATTTCGCAAAATGCGGGAACGGGGCGAAACGAAGGCATTGAGTTGGTTTTGAACCAAGAAATTACGAAGTGGTTTTCGGTGAATGTGAATTTGAATGGCTATCAAAATACGATTAGTGCGTTCAGCATTGATAATGTGTATCCTTTCAATGTATCGTTCCAAGCAGAACAACAACAAATTTATTCGGGGAATATGAAAATCAACAGCATTTTTAAGTTACCCCAAAATTGGGATATTCAGGTGTCAAGTATTTATTTAGCTCCTGATATTATTCCGCAGGGGAGGATAGAAAGCCGTTATTCTTTAGATTTGGGCTTGAAAAAAGCTATCCAAAACGGCAAAGGCGAACTCTTTGCCAATGCAAGTGACATTTTGAACACGATGCGTATTCAAAAAGTAGTAACAAGTACAGGCTTTACGCTGAAAAGCCGCGATTTGTACGAAACGCAGATTATTAGAGTGGGCTATGCGCGCAAGTTTTAGTACATCCTAAAAAAGCAAGTGAGCAAATTTGGAACGCTTTTAACCCAATCCGCCGACAGGGATAGGCTAAGCAAACCCGGTTCGTTCGTGTGTAAAACCCCTGTTGGCTATTTAATATTTGACTTGCTTATGTAATGTTGCTTATTGTTTTCCGCCTATCCGCTCGTATATAATCGGCGTATCGTAAGGCGTAATTTGTTTGCCATCGCGGACAAGTAACTCCATTACCTCCAAACGGTCTTTGCCGATGGTTTCTTCCAAAGTAAAAACACCGCCCGGAAACTCATTGGGAGCTTTAATATAAAAACCGCGGTCAGTTTGCGTATAAACGGCAGGCTTGAAACTTGGCGAAGGTTTTAATGCCTGATAATCAAACCGCAAAGACGCATTGTCATTGCGAATATCTTTCGGAGGAACGTCTTTCGGCAACTGCATAGAGTAGAGTTTTACTTTGCCTTCGGGCAGTGCTTCAAAGAAAAATAAGTACGGCTTGATGATTGTATCCGCCTCGGCATACTTATAATAACTCTCTTCCAACAGAAAAAAGCCGTTGAGTTGTGCAGGCAGGTTATCTATCTTGCCGTTAGCCACCCTATTGACATGTTTGGCATAAGGATGTACCTGCTTGCCCGCTTTCAGTTCCGCATCTATCTGCCGTTGGTTGTCAAAATCGCCCGTGATGTAGGTTTGAAACAAATGAATCGGGTGATTATCAGGTATTTGCGCATATGCTTGCATAGTCATAAAGAGGCTAAAAAGCCATATTAATTTTTTTGCGGTTTTCATGACGTAAAATTCAAAGGTGAAAATTTGGGTATTATGCTGAAAGTGCAACAGAAGCAACCTTACAAACTTCCGCTTCAAGATTCTTCTTTTTGCCATATTCTCATTGCCTAAAATTATGCCGCAAGGTGCATAATTGCAAGATTTTCATTGCGATTCGCGGCAAATGTTCTATATTTGCAGTCCTTTCGGGTGAAAGGCGGCTTTTGCTGGAATTGTTTAACCAAAATGCCTACGCTTTGGGCACCGGAGCGAAGGTGTAATAGCAGGTGCAAGCAAAATTCAATGAGCAAAGACCAATTAACTGAATTTGACTGGGACAGCTTTTCGTCCAACAAATTAGGCGGCGGTTACTCTAAAGCCGAAAAAAGCCGTCTGGAAGAACTGTATGCAGGCACACTGTCAGAAGTAAAACAAAATGAAGTGGTTCGCGGCACAGTAGTAAGCATCACCGACCGTGATGTGGTATTAAACATCGGTTTCAAATCAGACGGCTTAGTGCCTCTGTCCGAATTCCGCGATGTAACAGACCTGAAAGTTGGCGACACCATTGACGTGTACGTGGAAAACCCCGAAGACACTAACGGCCAACTGATTCTTTCCCGTAAAAAAGCCAAAATTGTTAAGGCTTGGGAAAACATTGAAAATGCCTTGCAAAATGATTCAGTTATTGAAGGCCTCGTTAAGCGCCGCACCAAAGGCGGCCTGATTGTGGATATCTTCGGCGTGGAAGCATTCTTGCCGGGTTCACAAATTGATGTGAAGCCTATCCGCGACTTTGATATCTACGTAGGCAAGAAAATGGAGGTTAAAGTGGTGAAAATCAACTACGCAAACGACAACGTAGTAGTTTCTCACAAAGTCCTCATTGAAAAAGACCTCGAATCACAACGCGCTGAAATCCTCAACAACCTTGAAAAAGGACAAGTGCTTGAGGGCGTTATCAAGAACATGACCAACTTCGGCGTATTTATTGACTTGGGCGGCGTTGACGGCTTGTTGCACATTACCGACATCTCATGGGGCCGTATTAACCATCCGGAGGAAGTACTCAGCTTAGACCAGAAAGTAAACGTAGTAGTTCTTGACTTTGACGAAGACAAGAAGCGCATCTCTCTGGGTATGAAGCAATTGATTCCTCATCCTTGGGATAGCCTGCCTGCCGAAATTCAAGTTGGTTCTCGCGTGAAAGGCAAAATCGTTAATGTAGCTGACTACGGCGCATTCCTCGAGATTATGCCGGGCGTAGAAGGTTTGATTCACGTTTCCGAAATGTCATGGTCGCAGCACCTGCGCAATCCTCAGGATTTCATCAAAATTGGTGATGAATTGGAGGCTGTTGTATTGACACTTGACCGCGAAGAACGCAAAATGTCTCTGGGTGTAAAACAACTGACCGAAGACCCATGGACTAAAGCCGATATTACTACCAAATATGCTGTAGGTACACGCCACACAGGTACTGTGCGCAACCTGACCAACTTCGGCTTGTTCCTCGAGCTGGAAGAAGGCATTGACGGTCTGGTACACGTTTCCGACCTTTCATGGACTAAGAAAGTGAAGCACCCTTCAGAGTTCATTAAAGTAGGCGAGAAATTAGACGTACAAGTGCTGGAACTGGATGTTGAGCAACGTCGTTTGGCATTAGGCCATAAACAACTGGAAGAAAACCCTTGGGACACATTTGAAACCATCTTCGTTCCGGGTTCCGTTCACCGTTGCACCATCATCAGCAAAAACGACAAGAACGCCGTACTGGAACTGCCTTATGGCTTAGAAGGTATCTGCACGCTGAAAAACCTTGTGAAAGAGGACGGCAGCAAAGGCGAAGTAGGCGAAAGCCTCGACTTCAAAGTGCTGGAATTCTCTAAAGATGAAAAGCGCATCGTATTGTCTCACACAGCTTCTTACAAAGACACCAAGGAAGATGCAAAACCTGCCAAGAAGTCTAAGAAAGAAGGTGAAGGCGAATACGTTGCCAAGCAGGAAGATTCAGGCCGCGCTACTCTGGGCGACTTGGAAGCTCTTTCTCAATTGAAAGAAGATATGGCGCGCAACGAAGAGAAAAAATAATTTTCTCCGCATCAATAAAGAAAAAACCCGACTGTTGCAGTCGGGTTTTTTTATAAGTCAAGCCACGTGCATATCCGAAAAACTGTTTTTCACTTCCAAAACATATGATTAACTACCGGCATTATTTTGAAACAGGAGTTACCTATGACTCCTACTTGCAACAAGCGGAAACAGATGCGCAAAAAGAACCGAAAACAGGCTATCTGCCCTACGTCCCTCTGAATTTGCAGCGCATGAAACGGATTGGCAAACAGGTGCAACTCAACAGTGATACAGAGGCTGTACTCCATCGCTTAGACAAGTCTCTACACTGGTTGGTCATCAGTGAAAACTGGTGTGGCGATGCAGCGCAGTCATTGCCTGTGCTTGCTGCCATTGAAAAGGCTTCGCAAGGTAAAATAAATATGCGCATTGCTTACCGCGACAGCAACCCCGAACTGATGGATGCGCACTTAACCAACGGCAGCCGCTCTATCCCTGTACTGATTCAGTTAGACGAGCATTTCGGCCTCATGGGAACATGGGGGCCGCGCCCGGCAGTGGCACAAAAACAGGTAAGAGAATGGATTGCGGCCGGTACGCCTTTTACGGAATACGCCGAGAAACTGCATAAATGGTACGCAGACGACAAACAGCAGTCAATTCAGGCAGAAATAGTGGCATTGCTGCAACAATCTCTGATTGGGTAAAAAAATCCTGCTATATTTACACGGTTTTTATCAAATCCTCAATCTGTTATGTCAGTTATTGAAAATGTTGTAGCCCGCCAGATTCTCGACTCGCGCGGCAATCCTACCGTAGAAGTAGATGTATTCACCAGCGATGGCCATATGGGGCGTGCTGCTGTCCCCTCAGGTGCTTCTACCGGCACGCATGAGGCCGTAGAACTTCGCGATGGCGACAAAAACACTTACCTCGGCAAGGGTGTACTGAAAGCAGTAGCCAACGTTAATGAAACCATTGCCGACGAACTCTACGGTTTGTCTGTTTTTGAACAAAACCTGATTGATAAAATTCTAATAGATTTGGACGGCACACCCAACAAATCTCGCTTGGGAGCAAATGCGATTTTGGGTGTATCGCTGGCCGTTGCCAAAGCCGCTGCCAAGTCGGCACGCCTGCCGCTCTATCGCTATGTGGGCGGCGTAAGCGCCAACACCTTGCCCGTACCGCTGATGAACATTCTGAACGGCGGTGCACATGCCGATAATGGCATTGACTTTCAGGAGTTTATGATTATGCCGCTAAAGTTTGAAACTTTCTCGCGCGCTTTGCAGGCAGGTACGGAAGTTTTCCACCACCTGAAAAACGTATTGAAAGGCAAGGGCTACTCAACCAACGTAGGTGATGAAGGCGGCTTTGCACCTAACATCAAGTCTAACGTAGAAGCTATTGAAGTGGTATTGCAGGCAATTGAAAAAGCAGGCTACCGCCCAGGTGAAGACATCATGATTGCCATTGATGCGGCTTCTTCTGAATTCTACGATGCAGAAAAAGGCATCTACCATTTCAAAAAATCAACAGGCGAGCAATTGACCAGCGCACAAATGGCCGAGTATTGGAACGATTGGATTAAAAAATATCCTATCCGTTCTATTGAAGACGGCATGGCAGAAGACGACTGGAACGGCTGGAAAATGCATACCGAGCTTTCAGGTAAAAACTGCCAATTAGTAGGCGATGACCTGTTTGTAACCAACGTAACCCGCCTGCAAGAAGGCATTGACAAAGGTATTGGCAACTCTATCCTTATCAAGGTAAATCAGATTGGCTCGCTGACAGAAACTATTGCTGCGGTAAACCTTGCCAAGCGCAACAGTTACACCAGCATTATGTCGCACCGTTCGGGCGAAACAGAAGACAGCACCATTGCCGATTTGGCCGTAGCACTGAATACAGGTCAAATTAAAACAGGTTCTGCCTCACGCTCCGACCGTATGGCCAAATACAACCAACTGCTGCGCATAGAGGAAGAACTCGCCGAAAACGGATTCTTCCCGGGCTTGAAGTTCTAAGCGCCCTTCACCAATTGAAAAAACGGATTCGCAAACCCTGTGAATCCGTTTTTTGTTGGTCAAGAGCCAATCTGCTTACTGCACAACAAACGCCCTGCGATGCTGTACACCTCCGTGCTCAATGGTTGCTATGTAGGTACCGGCAGGCAAACGGACAGAAAGCTCGAGTGAACTGCGCCCCTCCGCATTTACCGACAGATTATTTTGCCAGACAATTCTGCCCGTTAAGTCGCTGATGGTCATTTGTACAGACTTTCCTGCTGCCTGATGTATCATGACGGACAAACTGCCGCCATCGGAAGGGTTCGGATAAAGTACAAGCTCCACTTGTTCATCAGCCCCCATGCGCAGGGCTACAATGCGCGAGAAGGAGAATGTGCCATCGGTATCTACCTGACGCAAGCGATAGTAGGAAATTCCACGCAGGGGCTCTGTGTCTATCCAGTGATAATTTTGCCTGATGCGGGTCGTTCCTCGGCCTGCCACTCTGCCTATCTCGGTAAAATCGCTTCCATTTTGGCTGCGCTCTACGGCAAAATAGTCATTGTCAATTTCGGTAGCTGTTTCCCATTGTGTGAGTACGGTGCCGTCGTTTTGTGTATCGGCACGGAAAAATACCAACTCCACAGGTAAGGGGTTATTGGGGATGAGGCTGCCCAGCGTAAACGGAGAAAAAGTTGTTACCGCATCGGCAGCACGCAGTATGCCGCGGGTCATGGTACCGGTGAATGCTTCATTGCCTTCATCCCACCAGCGGGTATCGCCGCCGCGATTCTGCCAATGTGCCACCCGCAACTGTCCTTCCTGCGTTACACCGCCGCTGCGGGGCGTATCCCAGCTCAGTGTGATTTTCACCGCATTGCCTGCTCCTGTACTGCCGGCTACTTTTTCAATATCCCAATATTCCACTTCACTTACGCGGTTTAACGGTGGCCGTTCTATGAGCGAGGTGTTATAGCCCGGCACATTAGGATTGACGGGAAAATATTCTGCCGATATAATTGTTGCAGGGTCAGTAGGTGCGGTAATACCTGCCGGAGCATACCAACGCGTGCTTGCATCAATCACTTTGCCTACGGGAAACATGAAAGCCGTATTACCGACCTTTTGTACTCGCCCGTTTACAAAACTATTGTTACTCGGGCCGGGCGCTCCGGGGAATGTACCGGGGCCTGCTACCGTACCCGTAGTAAGAAACACCATTATCTGATTGGTCAGCGGACTGACAATGCCATTGGTGAAATTGGCCTCGCGCGTAATGCGGCAATTGTCCTCTATCGTAAAGCCCAGCGCATTGGTAAAGGTAATATCGTAAAACGCCGAGTTGTTGGTCAGGATGCGCTGGGTGGTGTTATCAACAGTATTGCCATTGAGAATCACGCGTCCGTTGCGTGCAGTAAATGTACCGCCGTTGTTGAGCCAATGCCTACCCAGGGTAATATTAAAATTGGAAGCCGAAGCATCCAGCGTATTGTTGTTTTCAATCAGCAAATCGCCACGGATATCCACATTGTGCAGCAGCAACTTAGTAACCGCCGCTCCGCCTGAAATTAACCGCACATGCCCATAGCTGAACGGTACACCGCCCGTATTTTGTCCTGCAATGTTATTGCCTGCCTTGTCGGAGTTGAAAATAACGAAGTTTTTGGGCGATAAAGTGGCTTCTAAGTTGATACTGCCAAACTGATTGGGGAACAACGTAGCTACACCGCTCACGCCTTGCGTACCTAAGGTAAGCCGACCGTCATTTTCCATCAACATGTTGCCCGAAGGTGTACCCGTTATTTGCAAGCCGTTGTCTATCAAATGGTTAAAGTCAAAAATAGACAAGTTACCGTTGATTCGCAGCAGATTGTCGGTGGTGTTGGTCTGGACGGTTTTATTAATCAATGGGGCGGCTACATTGAATTTCCTGAATTCTACATTACCGTACACAGGCTCAGACGAAACGGGCTGGGCATCATCCGAACCGTAAAGAACCGTACTGCTTGCGTTAAGGTTAATATTTGCCCGCACATAGTTCAACGGGAAAAGCGTAGGCGTTCCATTAGCCGCTACATGGTCAAGTTCAAGGCGGCTGTCGGCTTCCATTATCATTTGCCCTGTGGCACTGCCTGTCAGTTGGAAACCGTTATCGCGCAGATTGTTGCGTTGATTAATCCGCAGGTTGCCGCGTACCCGCGTAGCTCCCAAAAGGGTTTTTACCGCAACCACAGAAAGGTCTTGGCTGTTAATGGTCAAATTCCAGTAAGAAGTATTGTCGTTATTGTTGAAAGCTGCCACATTTTGCGGCACGGAAGCGTTGTAGGTAACGGTAGAATTAGGTTCTAACAACCGCGCCGTGAAACCCTCGGGAAAATTGGTGGCAATAGCGGTATTTCCCAGTGTTAAAAAGCCGCCTTCTGCTGCCGAAGCCCCGCCCCTGATGGTAACGGTGCCGCCTGATGCCGTGCGTGAAATTTGCGAGCCGTTATCTGCCAAATTGTTGAATGCATTGATTGTCAGGTCGCGTTGCAGGCTTACCGGATTAGTAGGCACAAAAGTTTTGACTACTATCGGCAGGGCATTATTGGGGTTATTGAGCAGTATGGAGCCATATTGCGGTGCGGTGCTCATTTGCTGATTTACACCGGCGTTATAAACGGTCAGGTTGCCTGCATTAATGTTAAAAGTGGTAAAATTGATAGGGAATTGAGTGGCTGTGGCGGCAGTACCCACTATAAGTTGGGTGAGGTCTTCCATGGTCAAAGGGCCTCCTGCCGTTACTCTGCTGATTTGGAAGCCGTTGTCAATCAGGTGTGCCCGTGCGCGGACGGCAAGTTCTACCCGCACATTCAGAGGGCCACCAGATACTATTTTATCAAACCGTTCTGCTCCCGTAGCTCCAATCACGGCAACCTCCAAATTACCGTAGGTAATATTCCCTCGCACCTGTTGCGTAGCAGTGGCTACGTAGCTCACCCACGAATTAGTGCCAAGATTCACCTTCGCATCCGAATAAGAGGGGAATACGGTAGCTACGTCAGGAGCAACGTTCGGAGGCAGCACAATGCCTTGCGGCAAATTATTGACAGGTACAAAACTGCTGTATTGCACGTTTGTTCCTTTGCCGCTGCCTAAAAAAATACGTGCATTGGTAGCGTCCTGTGTGTTGATTTCATTACCCGCATGTGTATTGCCGGTGATTAGGAAACCCATATCCCTAAAATAGGTATTGTTGCGGACGGCCAGCGTGCCGTTTACCACAATGGGAGCCGTTAGCGGTTTATTGGCAATATTATTACCGCTGCTCAACAGTAAGGTTCCGTAAGTGATATTGCCCTGAACCAATTGCGAGCGCGCACTGCTGTATTGTACGATAGCCGCATTGTTATTGTCCGCCGGGTCAACGTCTAAAAAGTTGCTGACATAACCAAGAGGTATGCCCTGCCCTATGGAAATGTTGGTAAAGCAAGTAGGAAATACCGTAGCGGAACCGTCTACATTGCCGCCGCCGAGTTGCAGTTTGGTATTATTTGCCAATGTAATGGTACCAATAGTGTTGCCTCTGATTTGGTTGCCGTTGTCGCGCACCTCCCCTGCCTCTATGCTGAAATTGTTAAGAATGGAAATGCCGTAATCCTGAATGTTGAGCACTCGCCCTGCCGCAACGGCTGTTTTATTGACCGTTAGGTTATAAAACGGGCTGCTTGCAATCGTCGTACAGGCATCGTTGGCACCATAAGTAGCCGAATTGTAAGCACTCAATACCTGTGCGGCAGTAGTGCCGTTGAACCGCACCGTACCTGTACCGGGATTAAATACAGATGTGTTCAGCGGTGCAACGGGAGGCGAAATTGTCCAGTTGCCCGTTAGATTAATTGTGTGCGTCTGCGCCTCAACCGTGCCGTGTTGAATGGTAAAACTGCCGCCGTCGTTAATGGAGAGGTTATCGGCCAACTGCCATGTATCGTTATTGTTGTTAAAAATCAGGTTGCCACGCAGCGGAATACCGCCCCAGTTGAGTGTCTTGGTTGAACCTGCGGTTACACCTGTCAGCTCAATCGCTCCCAGAAAGTTGTTGGTGAGCGCTGCACCTGCCCAGTTCACACTGCCATACAATTGCATCACACGGGTGGCAATACCGCTGAGTGTGGCAGGGTTTGTACTGCTCCAAATCATAGACTTGGCAAAAACGGTAGGCTGGTCTATGGTAACGGTGCCACCCGCAGGAAAGGAGTTGTTGTCAAAAATTACGTCTGTATCGGGGGAAGGAATACAACCCGACGGCGCGCCGCCACTTGTCAGCGACCATCGGTTAGGGTCGCTCCAATTGCCTGTTCCGCCAATCCAGTAAAGCGGAACGCCAAGGTTGGCACTCAATGTAGTAAAACCCGTGTTGTTGCCTATGTCGCTGGCTGCCGTTGCGTTTACCGTACCTGCGGCAATATTGATGTCCTGCAAAATAGCACCCACCCAGTTTTGCGCTGCTGCACCAAATGACAGATTGGTCTGCACACCCGCCAGCGTTGAACTTAGGCGAATCCACGATGCACAATCGGCATTCAGCAGGAAGTTGTTTGCAAAGGTAAAAGTTTGCCCACTACCAAATCGGAAGGTGCTGAAAACATTGGCAGTCAGGTTGTTAAAACTGCTTGTGGTCGTAAAATTGGCATTAGAAGATGCTCCGATGCTTACATCGCTAAACGCACAGGCCGCACTTACGGTAAGGTTGCTGTTTGTGCCGATGTTCATTGCGCTGCCGACTGCAAAATCAATGGAACTGCCGATAGCGGCCGTCGTTGCATTGGGGAAAGTGATAGTACCGTTTACAATATCCCGATTAGGACTGGCAAGCGTGCTGCCGTTCCATGTAACATTTTTGGCAGCTGCCGTACTGGTAACGGTGATATTGTTAAACGTACGAAGCGTCGTCCCATTAATGGTCAGATTGGCTTTGGTAGAAGTAATATTGCCGAACGTGATTCTGTTTGTGCTTGTTCCCGTGTTAATTATGGCCGTAGCCGTTGCGCCCCCGGCAGTATTAAACTCTATGGGTGGCAGGGTTTTCGTGAGAGTTCCCGTGTTGATGGTTACGTTGCCGTTACCGGTAGCACGCAATACAGAGCTGCCGGGATTAAAGGTAATGTTATTGCCTGTCAGGTCTAATACGACAGCATTAGCCCGCACAATGTGTATGGCGTTGCCCATGTTCAGTGTGCGCAGCAAGTCGCTTGCCAAGCCTGCATTGATAATATTGACATCCAACACCTGATTGTTGGTGTTCAAAGTGCCCTGAACCAAACTCAGCGTACCGACTAAATAGAACTGGTCTTGCAGCGTCCAACTGCCGGAGCCAAAGAAATCGGTATTATTCAATCGCTTACCTGCCATCGTAATGGTTGCCGGATTGTCTGAAACAAATTGAACCGTACCGGTGTAAGTAGGTGCGGCTCCTGTTTGGTTCATGGCCGCAATAAAAGTCAGCGAACCTCCAATGGTTAATTGTTGGTTACCGGCCAATGAAGGCGTAAATAATGCGCCCGTCCAGTTCATGTTATTGCAAAAGGCAGGGATATCTACGGTAACGCTTTGCCCCGCTGCACTGAATGAATTGGCATCAAAAAAAACATTATCGGTAATGTTGGGCGTACAACCCACAGGTGCGCCGCCACTGCTCAACGACCATCGGTTGCCATCGCTCCAATTGCCTGTGCCGCCTATCCAGTAAAAATCCCGAGCCGTAGAGACGAATGTAAACTGTCCGCTATTACCGCCAAGGTTAGCCCCGTTGTCAATGGTCAGCATATTGCCCGAATTATTCAGGTCGCGCACATTCAAGCCATTGACCGTCTGCGCCGTACCGATACTGATATTGGCAGGGCTGCCGACGTTAGCAGAACGCCAGTTTACAGGTGCGCTGCAACTTGCGGTAATATTTATGGTGCCGTTGATAATGGTTGGCAAAGTGGCAGCGGGGTTTACCTGCAATACCGAACCGGGCGGCATGGTGATATTGTTAAGCGTTAGCTGTGCCGTAGCACCTGCCTGACCGGCAATAATCCAACCATTGGCCGCAAGTGTAAGCGAGGAAGAGGCATTAAAAACATGTTGAACAGTGGCGGCAGTAAACTCAATGCGGCCGTTATTGCCCAATGTTACCGCTCCATTAAACGTAGATTGATTGGTGAATTGCAAAATGGAGTTGAAGCCTACCCCACTGCTGCCGATGGTAATATTGCCGTTAAATACATTTCGGCTGTTAAAAATTAGCCTTCGGTTGTTTCCCGTATAATTGCCTGCCGTAATATTGCCATTGAAAGTATTGACAGAAGCGGTAGCGCCTGTAAAGGTAACTTGATTATTATCGCCTAACGTGATATTCTGATAAGTTTTGGGGCGGGTGCTGTTGATAGTGAATGTGCTGTTGGCACGTGCCAAGTTAATATTGCCAAACTGCAAGGGATTGGCACTGTCATTACTATTAATGGCAACCGTAGTATTGGCAGTCGTAGGGTTGCTGAAATTGAGAGGCGCTCCGTTAAAATTTGCCAGCGTACCCATCACAACCGTAATGTTGCCTGCATTGGTAAACTCAAAGTTCGTAGCCGAATTGATGTTCAGAGTAAATAAAGCGCTGTTATTGGCAGACAGGTCAAGTACCGTTCCCGTACCGGTGATAGTAATGCTCGAGCCGTTTAAGGTTAAAGAACGCGTAGGTACAGGGGCAGGCTGTGCAGGAACTAATAAAGCAGCCGCACTAATGGCTTGCCCATTCGTATTGAATCCTCCCTCGAGCAGCCTGATATTATTGGTTACGGTCAAAGGGCCGGCAAGTTGAAAAACACTGCCCAACTGCGCTGCCGTAACATCTAATGCAGCCAATGTTTGCCCGGCTGTTGTTACAGTCCAAGTACCCGTAAGCCCCCTAAGAACGACCGTTCCCGCAAACGTGTAGTTCATGGCAGGAATCAGCGTCAGATTGCTGTAAACGGTCAGTGTAAAAGCATTCGTTCCGGTAAGGGTAGGATTGTTGGCAGCACCTACCCACGACATAGACCTACACGCTGCATTTACGTTGATAGTTACGGTTTGCCCTGCCGCGGTGAAAGAGTTGGCATCAAAATAAACATCGTCCGAAATACCCGGCAGCGTAGTGTGCAAATTGGCAGGCAGCGTGCTGCCCGATACTTTTGACCAATTGGAAAGATTGTTCCAGTTACCTGTACCGCCCACCCAGTAGTAATCCGCCGCTTGCAGATTAGCGCATAGAAGCAAGATAAGTAATAATAAGAGGTAATAGGAGTTGATAGTGCGTAATCGCATAGCTGTATTTTTTCAACGAAAATACAGACTAAAAAACAGATTGTCAAGCAATTATTCTGATGGCTGCCAAGGATATACATCTACCAACTGTGTAAGCAGCCAACAGAATAAAATATCTAACTAATTAATGAAAATTTAATAGGTGGCTCTCTATCATGACTTAAGCCGCTGCACAATCTTGCCTGTTGCTTTTTCTTTCAAAATAATTTTTATGAACCCATCGGGCATTACTTCCTCTTTTACAAACCAGTGATACTCGTCGTAGTCTTTCAAGGTGGACATTTTAGGCACGTTAGTTCTGCCGCGCCAAATTTCCAGTTCTACCGGCTCCCAGCGTTTGGTCTGCACCGACTTATAACAGGCATCCATAATGGCATTGACAATGTAGCCATCGTAGAAAGTCTCCTGACAAGGGGTGCCGTTTTCAATGGCATTGAACATGTCAGTAAACATATTGTTATAGCCCAGTTCATGCACCTCATCACCAACAGGGAACAGCCAACCTTTGTCCGATTCTGCTTTTTCCGACACGTAGCCTTCGCTGCCTGTTGCAGAAAATATTTCAAAGCCTGTGCGCAGGAAGTTATCTAAACGCATACTGCCTTCTGTTCCACTGACTTCATCGCGCAGGTCGAGTCCGCCACGGAAAGTCCAGCTTACCTCAAATTGAGCCATCGCACCGTTCTCATAGCGAATCATGCCAACCGCATTGTCCTCAGCCTCAATGGGTTTCATCAGTGTATCAGCCCAGCAAACCACCTCAACGGGGCGTATATCCTTCCCGATGTAATTGCGGGTAATTTCTATACAATGGCAGGCTAAATCTATGATGGCACCGCCTCCGGAAAGACTGCTGTCCCAAAACCAGTCGCTGTGCGGCCCCGGGTGCGTTTCGCGCGAACGCGCCCACATGGGTGTACCCAAAGCACCGGCACGAATGTACTGCAATGCTTTTTGCGTTTTGGGCGTGTAAACCAAATCTTCCATATATCCATGAAAAACGCCTGCTTTTTCTACTGCCTCCAAAATTTCTTTAGCATCTTTTGCGTTCATGCCGAGTGGTTTGGTGCATAAAACCGCCTTCCCTGCCTTGGCCGCCAATAAAATGGCTTCTTTGTGCAAATGATTAGGCAAACCTACCACTATGGTATCTGTTTCGGGGTCATTGATAGCGGCAGCCATATCGGTATATACTTTCGGAATCCCCCACTCACGGGCAAACTTTTCGCCCTTCTCCTGCGAACGGGCATAAACGGATATTATCCGGTCGCGGCTGCGCAATCCGTGAATGGACATGGTGTAAAATCCGGCGATAAAGCCGCTGCCAAGCATGGTGATTTTTCTCATTTTCATATAAATTTTGGTGGCAACCAATTTGCAAAAAAATGGCGGAAGGGCAAAATTCCATCCTGAAAATAAGCCTTTCGGATGGATACATTAAGTGCCAACCACTGAAACCATAAGCATTGTAAGCTCATCTTATTTTCCTATCTTTGCCGGATTTATCATAAAACCCAATCTCTTGCCGTGGTAGATTTATTTGAGAAACTCAAGACCAATCGAGGCCCGTTGGGGCAACATTCGCAGATAGCTCATGGTTATTTTGCTTTCCCTAAGCTGGAAGGTGAAATTGGCCCGCACATGATGTTCAGAGGCAAAGAAGTGTTGAACTGGAGCCTGAACAACTACTTAGGGCTTGCTAATCATCCCGAAATTCGCAAGGCAGATACCGAAGCCACACAACAATACGGGTTGGCATACCCAATGGGTGCGCGCATGATGTCCGGTAACTCCACCATCATGGAGCAGTTTGAAGCGCAACTGTCCGAGTTTGTTGGCAAAGAAGACACAATGGTGCTCAACTACGGCTATCAGGGCATTATGTCGGTGATTGATGCATTGCTGACCCGCCACGATGTGGTTGTGTACGACTCTGAGTGCCACGCTTGTATCATCGACGGTCTGCGCCTGCATATGGGCAAGCGTTTCATGTTCCCGCACAACGATATTGAAAACTGCGAAAAACAACTGCAACGCGCCACTAAACTTGCCAACGAAACCGGCGGCGCCATTTTGGTAATTACCGAAGGTGTATTCGGTATGCTGGGCGATTTGGGCAAATTAGACCAGATTGTAGCATTGAAGCAGAAATATCAGTTCCGCCTGTTGGTGGACGATGCACACGGCTTCGGCACAATGGGCAAAACAGGAGCCGGCACACCCGAGCACTTTGGCGTGATGGACGGGGTAGATTTGTATTTCTCTACTTTTGCCAAGTCAATGGCAAGCATCGGCGGTTTTGTTTCAGGCCCTGAAAATGTGATTGAATATTTACGCTACAACTGCCGTTCTCAAATTTTCGCCAAAACACTGCCCATGCCGATTGTTCTGGGCAACATGAAGCGTTTGGAAATGCTCCGCACCATGCCCGAACTGAAAGATAAGTTGTGGGAAATTGTAAACGCCCTGCAAAGTGGCCTAAAAGCCCGAGGCTTCAAAATCGGTGCGTGCGAGTCGCCGGTAACGCCTGTGTTCCTCAGCGGCGGCACCAATGAAGCAGCCAACCTGATTATAGACCTGCGTGAAAATTACCATATCTTCTGCTCTATCGTAATTTATCCGGTAGTGCCCAAGGATGTAATCATGCTGCGCCTAATTCCGACAGCATCTCATACATTGGAAGATGTAAACCGCACCATTGAAGCATTTGAAAAAATTTCCGACAAACTGCGCAGCGGTATTTATGCCAAAAGCCAAATTGCCGCAATGGTGTAGTTAAGTCAGGTAAGCAGATTAACGCGTTCTTTTTTACCGCAGAGTGCGCAAAGGTTTAACCGCAGTGTACACAAAGAAAAAATTCATCATAAAAACATTCAGCGGCTATTGGCGTAATATTCAGCGGGCTTTGCGGTAAATTTGAAAGGTCATTTTAAATTGCTCGTTTACTTAAGTCAGGGAACGAAAATTATATCCCAAAGGCGCGTCCAATCACCCATGGCGCGCCTTTTTTGTTTTCCCGACAGGCAATTTAAAGCGATTAAGCAACCCAAGCATTATTGCTTGGCTTATGCAAAGCACAAATATTTTGCAAAAGATGCTTTATGTAAATTGCTGAAAAACAGCAATTTAAACCTAATGGGTCTTTAAGACCCGTTAGGTTTTTTATAACATATCAACAGTTTACAAAAATTATTTCCGCAGCCTCTTAAAAAAACTTTTCAACAGGGCTGCGACTTCTGATGCCAGCAAGCCTTGTTGCAGGTTGGTTTTAGGATGAAACGCCTGCTGCGACTGTTCCCCGAGCCGCGAAAAGCCGTTTTTTTCATCGGCAGCACCATATACAATGCGCCCGAACATAGCCCAAAAACAAGCACCGGCACACATTACGCAAGGCTCGAGCGTTACGTAGAGCGTACATTCATTCAAATAACGGTTGCCCAAGTATTGCGTGGCGGCTGTTATGGCAATCATCTCCGCATGTGCCGTGGGGTCGTTGAGGGCGACCGTTTGGTTATAACCTCTGCCAATAATTTTATCTTTCCATGCAACCACCGCACCTACGGGTATTTCCCCTGCTTCGCCGGCCATTTGCGCCAGCCGAAGAGCTTCCCGCATCATGCGGTGGTCGGTTTCGCTGAACATGGCGGGCTTATTTTCTAAAAATAATTTTATCCTTCGTATCTGCGAATATGGCATCTTTCACCGTGGGCAGTTGCAGAAAGTCGTGCGGGAATCCCAACTCAATGCGGCTCACCTCGTCCAGTGCTGCCATGTACTCATTCGGGATAACCACTTGCAGGCAGCCCAAGCAGTCGCGGATTTGTTCCAGCCTTCTTGCGCCCAAAATCGGCAGTATGTTGCTTCCCTGCTGACGCAACCATGCAAGTGCAGTCTGTGAAGGTGTAGCTCCAATGGCAGCCGCCACATCGCAAACTTTTTGTGCAATGGCAAGATTTCTGTCGTTTAGTTTGATGCTTTTTTCGCTCAAACGCACCGCCTGATTGGTTGGAATGCCTTGGTTGTATTTGCCGGTCAGGATGCCCGCCCCCAACGGAGCCCAAGGCGTAACTGCCATGCCGAAATGCTTTGCCATTGGCAACAAATCGCGTTCTGCACTGCGCTGCACCAAACTGTACTCTATCTGTAAGCCTGCAAAAGCCGTCCAGCCGCGAAGGTCGGCAAGCGTGTTGCACTGCGCCACTACCCATGCAGGCGCATCGGATATGCCTACATAGTGTACTTTACCTTGACGCACCAAGTCATCCAGCCCGCGCATTACTTCTTCGGGCGATGTGGTAAAATCCCACATATGCACCCACAAAATATCAATAAAATCAGTATTGAGTCGTTTTAAACTACCCTCTACCGAACGCATCATATTTTTGCGATGGTTGCCGTTGGCATTAGGGTTCTCACGCTCGTCAAAAAGCGTATATTTAGTCGCCAATACAAAATAATCGCGGTCGGCAGCTACAAATTCGCCCAACCATTTTTCACTTGTACCTTCTGTGTAGCGATTGGCTGTGTCAATAAAATTGCCACCTAAGTTTACGTAAGCATCAAATATTTTTTTGCTGGTATCGTAGTCTGCTCCGGTGTTCCACTCTGTGCCAAAAGTCATAGTGCCTAAACACAGTTCCGATACTCGCAAACCTGTTTTGCCAAATAGTTTGAACAACATAAAAATTGTGATTGAAATTAATTGGAACGATATTTTTCTAACGGAATCGTAATGCGCTCGTTGGTGATAACCGCGTGCGGATAAACAGACTTAATTTGTGTATAAAGCGCAAACGCATCGGTTTTATTAAAAAAATTACCTAATTTTACCCGAAAATTAGGCTGTTCGTAAACCAATTCGGGTATTTCGGTAGTTATTTTTCGCACATCTGTCATCACCTTATTGGCCTCATCCCGATTGCCGCCCGAATAAATCACCAATCGGAAACCTTGCGAAAATTTAAGGTTTTTATTGCTTGCCGCTATTGCTTCACGCATGGCATTCAGTTGTGCCTGAATAGTACCTGATACACTGACGGTTTGGGTATTTTGCATGGGGGGTGTTGCATTATTGGCCGGCGAATTGCTTTTTTGCTCCGGCTCTGCCACTCGTGGCCGATAAGCACTCAAATCCATCGTAAACGGTGGTGCATAAGTAACAGTTGATGCGCTTTTGCAAGCAACCGCCAATGCATATATAGTTATCAGGCCTGCAAATCGGCTAAGATTTCTTTTGATAATACGCCTCCTCATTTCTTGTTTTTTTACTAACTTGATGCAAGTTAATAATAAAAACTGCTTCATGCGTAAACCTCATATTACTGCCATCGGAACGGCAGCGCCCGCACACGAAATCAGGCAGGAAATTGCCCCCGAGTGGGTAACTACCTCATTGGCACTCCCGCCGTCTGAAGCACGCAAAGTACGGCTGATTTACAGAGCAACCGGCATACAAACCCGTTACAGCGTTGTTCCCGACTTCAGCAGTATGGAACGCCGCGAACTGTTTCCTTTGACAGAAAACTTAGAACCATTCCCTACAACAGCCGACCGCATGGCTGTTTATAAGCGCGAAGCACCGCTACTCGCCTCTCAGGCTATCCAAAATATGCAACTTCCTGCCGATTATTTCAGCAAAATAACCCATTTAATTACCGTCAGTTGCACAGGCATGTATGCCCCCGGTCTGGATATTGACTTGGTGCATCAACTCGGATTGCCGCCGCATGTACAGCGCACCTGCATTTATTTTATGGGTTGTTATGCGGCTTTTAATGCACTGAAAACCGCTGAGACCATTTGCAGGGCATACCCCGATGCCAAGGTATTGATTGCCGACATAGAACTTTGCAGCCTTCACTTTCAGAAAATCAATACCGAAGACCAACTGCTGGCAAATGCCATTTTTGCCGACGGTGCAGCAGGTGTGCTGGTAGAATCCGTAACACCTGACAAGGGGCTACTTTCACTGGAAGGTTTCTACAGCGGCCTGATTCCCGAAGGAAGCAGCGAAATGGCTTGGCACATAGGCGATTTTGGATTTGAAATGAAACTCTCTTCCTATGTACCCAAACTTTTGGGCGGCAAAATCAAATTTTTTATCGAAAAAATAAGAGAGCAGTTAGAAATACCATCCGATGCGATAGATTATTTTGCTTTCCACCCGGGCGGCAAAAAAATTCTGACCGAAATAGAAGCAGGTCTTGGTATTTCGCCACATGAAAACAGGTGGGCATACGACGTGATGAAACGATACGGGAATATGTCATCAACCACCATCCTTTTTGTTTTGCAGCACCTGATGGAAACACTGCGCAAAGAAAATTACCAACAAGGCGCGCAGGTACTGGCCGCTGCCTTTGGCCCCGGTTTAACTATGGAATCTGCCATGCTCCACCTGCAAAACCTCGACTTTCGCCATGCCTGACTTCAGCCGCCGCAGCTATGAGCCCGAACTGATGGACGACCTGACCCTTGGCAACGAGGCACTTGCACAAAACCTGCGCGAACTGGAATATGTCAATACGTATTTGGGGGGTAATGCAGTAGCGGCCAAAGGGTTGCAATATTTTGTTAGGCAAAGTAAGTTGCCGCTTTCTGTGGCAGATGTCGGCTGCGGTGGCGGCGATACGCTGCGCTACTTTGCCCAATGGGCACAAAAGCGCAACATCCCGCTGCAACTGGCAGGCTACGATGCCAACCCTTTCATGGTAAACTATGCATGTACACACCCCCGAAACCATCCCTCCATCAGTTACCACTGCATAGACCTTTGGTCAGAAAAATTTGACAATGTGCAGCCCGATGTATTTATGTTGAGCCTTTTCTGCCACCATTTTACGGACGAGGAACTTGTACACCTGTTGGGTAAACTGTTGCAACAAGCACACAAAGGAATCATTATCAACGACTTACATCGGCATCCGCTGGCTTATTACAGCATCAAATGGCTGACTCGCGGTCTGCGAGGTTCTTATTTGGTACAAAACGATGCGCCGCTGTCGGTCTTGCGGGCTTTTCGCAAAAAGGAATTGGAACAACTGTTACAACAAGTAGTTCCGCACGGCCGATTCCGCATCAGTTGGCATTGGGCTTTTCGCTATTTGGTGTTGATTGAGAAGTAGGTTGGTAGCTTTCACAAAAGTAATCCAGCGTTTCGTCGCGGAGTTTGCGATTTAGTTTTTTGGCAATATTCCAATCATAACATGCAGAAGATATTTGCGCCAAATTCACGTAGGTTTGCGCCCGCTGATAATACAAGTCTGCTCGTCGTGGGTTGCATAAAATAGCATTGGAATATGCAGCGACGGCGGCGGCATAATCTTCTTTGGCATTGGCAATAATTCCTAAGTTCTCATAAACCGCCTCATCTGCCAAACCCTTTTCCACCATAGCATCAAAAATGATTTTAGCATTATCCGGTGAATTATTTTTAAAAAGCAGCAAAGTACCTGCGCGCATGTACATTGCTTTGTCGGGAGGCATTTTGGCAAATGCGTACACAAAATTCATACGCGCCGAGTCAGGGTTGTTCAGATAGCTGTTGGCAAGCCCGAGATAGTAATAAAACTCAGGATATTCAATTTCAGCATTATCAATGGCGGCCTGTATCAGCTTGCGCCCGTCATCGTAAAACCCGAAATGGTCTATGTAAATTTTTCCGCGCAGGAATAGGGCGCGAAAATAATCATGGTCGGTGCCTAAACCTTGATTGAGGTAATGCTCGGCTTCCATGTAGTGCCCTTTTTTATAGGCCTCGTATGCCCAGTGATAATTCAAACGGCCAATTAGCGCAAAGAGTGAATAGACAATAAAAAACATGTACCCCACAATGGCAATTGCCACCCAAGGCGCGGCCTTGATGTAGCGTTCCTGCTCGGCCTGTTCTTCGGGGGAAACTTTTTTTACATATACAGGCCTTCTTGGGCGCTGCACAGGCTGCTGACGGTTCACGGGACGCGCCGTGGGGTCGTAGCCAATACGCAACAGATGGTCGTAGCGCGCTTTTTTATCAGGATTACCTAAATACTGATAAGCATGGTTAATGGCCTTGAATTTTTCCTCCGCCAGCGGGTTGTTCGGATTGCGGTCGGGGTGGTACTGAAAAGCCAATCTTTTAAATGCGGATTTTACCTCGGCTGACGAGGCAAAATTGGGTAAGCCCAGCACTTCATACAGATTGACCATCGGATTATTCACTGTAATTTTGAGGAAAATTACGCCGTTTTTGGCAAAAAACCTTATAGCCTTTTCATGTCTGTCAGGCTTTTATTATTGGACAACCGCGATTCGTTTACTTACAATCTTGCACAATTGATTGAAGAAAATTTTGACGGTTTTTGGCAAGTAAAAACTTGTGATGAAATAAAAATACACGAAGTAGCGGGCTATGATAAAATTATTTTCTCTCCCGGCCCGGGGGTACCGTCTGAAATTCCTCTGATGCGCGATATTTTGATGACCTACGGCACAAACAAATCCATTTTGGGCGTTTGCCTTGGGCATCAGGCTATTGCCGAAACCTTCGGAGGAACTTTGTACAACATGGGGCAAGTATGGCACGGCATGAAAGTCCCCATCCGCATTACCGACCCGCAAGAACGCCTGTTTCACAATTTGCCGCAGGAGTTTCAGGTAGGGCTTTATCATTCATGGGCAGTTGCCACACTGCCTGACTGCCTGCAAGCTACCGCCGTAAGTGCCAACGGGACTATTATGGCGCTGTCGCATCGGCAATACGATATTAAAGGCGTGCAATTTCATCCCGAATCGGTCATGACCGAATACGGCGCGGAAATGTTGCGCAACTGGCTGTCAGTAAAATAAGGCAAGGGTACGTACCGACAACCGCAAACAGCTATTTTGAGCTACGTATTTGCACATTTAACGGAAGGCGGCTAACTTGATTCCCGTTACAATTAAAATCATTCGGGAATGAAAACAATTAAAGGGCCTGCCATTTTTTTGGCGCAGTTTATGGGCGACCAAGCCCCTTTTAACGATTTCAAAAAAATTTGCGAGTGGGCTGCCTCACTTGGCTATATTGGCGTACAAGTACCCACATGGGACAGTCGCTGTATTGACTTGCAAAAAGCCGCCGAGAGCAAAGACTATGCACAAGAAGTACAGGGCATTGCCAAAGAAGCAGGTGTAGCCATCACCGAACTTTCTACGCACCTGCAAGGGCAATTAGTTGCCGTGCACCCTGCCTATGATGCCATGTTTGACGGTTTTGCTCCGGCTGCCATGCGCGGCAACCCCGCCGCACGCACCGAATGGGCTGTACAGCAATTGAAATATGCCGCCAAAGCCAGCCAACACATGGGACTAACCTCACATGTAACTTTTTCGGGTGCATTGGTTTGGCCTTTTATGTATCCATGGCCGCAGCGCCCCGCCGGATTAGTAGAAACAGGTTTCGGTGAACTTGCCAAACGCTGGAAACCTATTTTGGACTATTTTGACGAATGTGGCGTAGATGCCTGCTACGAGCTGCATCCCGGAGAAGACCTCCACGACGGCATTACGTTTGAAATGTTTTTAGAGCATTTGAACAATCACCCGCGCGCCAATATCAATTACGACCCCAGCCATTTCATCCTGCAACAGCTTGATTACCTGCAATTTATAGACTTCTACCACGAGCGTATCAAGGCCTTTCACGTAAAAGATGCCGAATTTAATCCGACAGGAAAACAAGGCGTTTACGGCGGCTATCAAGGCTGGGTACAGCGAGCAGGACGTTTCCGCTCCCTCGGCGACGGACAGGTGGACTTCGGCGGTATTTTCAGCAAACTTGCGGCTTACGACTACGACTCATGGGCTGTGCTGGAATGGGAATGTGCGCTTAAACACCCCGAGCAGGGTGCAGCAGAAGGTGCACCATTCATTGAAAGCCACATCATCCGCGTTACCGAGCGTGCTTTTGACGACTTTGCAGGAACAGGCGCCGATGAAAATTTCAACCGAAAAGTGCTGGGCTTGTAGGTCTTATTGTTGGGCTTTGCTTTAACCCAAAAGGACACAAGGGCTTTTATGCGCCTGTGTCCTTTTTGATGGTCAGCATATTAGCATGTGCGACAGCTACCGGAACGGGTTTAATTTCGCTACCTACGTAAACAACCGTTTCTCAATAAGTTTTCGTCATGTCCGACGGAATCGCTACTATAAAATTGGCTTTATTGAGTGCATCTTTGGAGAGCGCACCAATGTCGTCCTGCTCTGAAACACTGATAGTCAGGATGTTAAGTCCGGGTTTATAGCGGTTCAGATACCAAATAATGCCCTCGAAATTGTCGGAGTGATAGGAGCCGTTGAAGTGGATAATCAACTTGCCTTTTTCCCAAACGCGGGCTGTGTGATAGCCCATGGTAGCATCTTTAGAGGCCTGTGCGGCTACCATGTTATCGCTCATTGCGCCACCGTGGCCACCCATCATTGCCACCATGTTTTTATAGCCGGGCAACTCCCTGTCTAAGGGAATAGGCAGTGGAGGCAGCATTTTTTTGGCTTCGGCATCTAATTTTTCAAGGCTGCTCAATCCCTGCGCAGCTACCATAGAAGCATAACGCCGCGGAATATTACTCGCCACAAAAGGCAGTTTATTTTGCTTGGCAAAATTGACCAAGGGTTTATAGTCCGTTGCGTAATTGTTCCAAATTTTGGCTTCTTTCTCAAAATTGCTTTCCTTAATCAGGCCGCCGAGGTACTCGTTCAATACCAATTGGTCATCGGCTTCAAACATTTCGGCTGCCAGCACCAGTCTGTCGCCTACGGCTTTGTGCAAATCTTTGGTGAGCCGCAACTGCAACCAGTGGCAAATGGGATTGTTGTGGCTTTCTCCGAAAAATACAACATCGGCTTTTTGAGCGGCAGCCAATAAATCGCTGTACTGCACCGCTTTTCCGTTGCGGTCATACAGCAAATAAGCGGGGTTGTCCTGCATAGCCATCAGGGGAATGAACAGAAGGGAAAGCAATAGTTTTTTCATGGCAAATATTCAAAATTGATTACAAACGATAGGCAATGCGCGACTGATAGTCTTCCAGATGGCCGCGGGTTGCAGTAAAATCTTTAGTAAATCCAAGAATGAAGCCCCCCCCGCCTGCGCCGCAAAGTTTGAGGTAGTACAACCCAGAATCAAGCCCGTATTGCCAAATTTGCCGGAACAATGGCGGAATCATCTGGTTGAGATGCTGCAATTGAAAGGCCGAAAGTTTGGCAAGCTCATCAAACAAATTATCGGTTTGGCCTGCAAGTAAATACCGAATACAATTTTCATTGTATGGAATCAGTTCGTTTCTGCAAAGTTCTGCAAACTCCTGATTTTGCATTTTTTCCAGAAACAGGTTTACCAAAGGCTCTGTTTTGCGCGGCCTTCCCGTATTGAGCAAGAATATTCCGCCGCAATTGGTGGTTGGACGAGGCAACTGTACGGTTTCAATATGCGTTTTGCTGCGAATCAGCAGCGGCAAGTCCAAGTAGCAAATCAACGGGTCTACTCCCGAACTGGAACCGTGAAAATGGGACTCCATCTCCGCAAAAATCTTTTTCAGTTGTACGATTTCATCATTGCTCGGGTGGCCGTTGTGCGCAATTTTATCGTACACGTAGCGGTCGTACAAAGCGGCCGTAAGCGCCCCCGAACTGCCTACGCCGAACCCTTGCGGAATATTGGACTGAAAATAAAGCCCCTGCGCCACGTCAAACTCCATCGAGTTGATATCAAAGTCAAAACTGAGCGCCTGCTGCCGCTTGCGCAGTTTCATGTAGTCGCAAAAGGCTTTTAGTTCGCGATTGGACTGGTCTATTCGGCGCGAACTGTCGGTGATGTGTTTGAGTACCAGCCGCCCTTGAAACAGCGGATAGGGCAAGGCAAGCCCCATGGAGTTGAGAATCAGGCTGTATTCGCCAAAAAGCAGGACTTTGGAATGAAAAGTCGGAGAATCAGTATTAGAATAAGTCATTGCTGTGCCTGCGATTAATTAAACAGTTGCGGCCCTGTACCTACGCCGTCGTGAATGTAGCGGTTTTCCTGACAATACCCGGCCAGTCGGTCGGCAATAAATGCGTGAATTTCAACCTGATAAGCCAACGGATAAAGCAAATGAACATTCGGCCCCGCATCGAGTGTGAAGGTCAGCGGAATGCGAGTATCGCGGCGGAACGCGCGAAGTTCTTCAATCACGGCAAGGGTGGCAGGCTTCATCAAGATGAATGAAGGGTTAGAGTTCATCATCAAGCCATGCAGTGTAAGTGCTTCACTTTCAACAATTTGAATAAACTCTTCTATATCGCCGCTTTTCAGTACGTCCAGCAATCGGCGAAGGTTGTGTCGTGCTTGTTCATAACGAACCGCCGCAAACGGGTGGCCGTTCATCAGCGCATGACCGGCACGACTGGAAACGGCTTTTTCTTC
This sequence comes from Rhodoflexus caldus, assembly GCF_021206925.1. Taxonomy (NCBI): domain Bacteria; kingdom Pseudomonadati; phylum Bacteroidota; class Cytophagia; order Cytophagales; family Thermoflexibacteraceae; genus Rhodoflexus; species Rhodoflexus caldus. The sequence goes on from NZ_JAJPRF010000002.1 coordinate 487,305, forward strand.
ACCGCTGATAATCAGGATGGTATCGCAAAAAGTGGCAAAAGACGGGTGAACCTGTTGTGTTTCCAAAGGAATGGCAAACAAGTCTGAACTGCCGGGCAGTTCGGGAGTTGCACCCCAAACTGTGTAACCGCCGTAAATGGAGCGACAGGCACTGCCCGATGCCAGCCTTGCCCAATTGGAGGCTTTTTGCAGGGCTTGCTCAGGGCTGCCCAAAAAGACACCTTGCTTTTGGGCAAGTGTGGCCAAACACATGGCAAGTGCCCCCATGCTGGAAGCGGAAGAGGCGATACCGGCAGAGTGAGGGAAGGAATTGAGCGACTTGATTGTCAGTTGCAAACCTTCGGTGAAGGCAAAATCTTCCGATAGGCTTTCCAGAAATTGTACAATTTTCGCCTTGAATTTCTCGTTAGGCTTGCCTTCAAAATAAAAATCAATGGTGCGGCTCCCGCTCTCCGACGGGCGGTACAAAAGCTGCATATCGGTGTAGGACTGCCGCAGCGTAAAACTCAGCGAAGGATTTTGAGGAAGTTGTACGCCGTGTTTTCCCCAGTATTTTACCAAAGCGATATTGGAAGGAACACGCCAGTATATGACTTGCTCTTGCGGGTGTAGTGCCAAAACAAAACCGTTTTAGGTGAAAAGAAATAAACCGCGGCAAATTTAGGATATTGCAATGGCAGTGCCGTGCTCGTTTTCTACATTTCTTTCCTCGCGTTCAGATGCTTTAATCATTTCGGTATAGGTCAGCATCACGTCAAAACCCTTTTCGGCAAAATATTGTCGCGTTTCAGCTTCGGTACGGCTGCTCGTAGCCAATACGAAATCGCCTCCCCACGCTCCCAGCGACTTAATTTCTCCCCAAAAGTCTTTGAAAAACAAGTCTTTGGTACGTGTAAGGTGCAGGCTTTGCGCAATAAGCGACTCGTGCTTTTCTATCAGCCTGTCAAACTGTTCAAGGGTTTCGGCGCGAAGAAACTCCTGTGTAATCTGCGTGAGTTGCTCGGCCAGCTCTGCCTTGTTGTGCCCCAGCGAACGGTAGTGCTCAATACCTGCCGCCGAGGACTGTTTTTTGCCCAAATAAACAAAATACAAATTTTGCTTAAACGGCGGGTCAAAGGTTACGGTGTGGCGGTGCGGCCCTTCTGCCGATTTTTTATACAAAATAGGCCCTTCCGCCTGTGCACAGGCTACGTCATAGCCCGAACCGCCCAGTGTACCGAATAATAGGTCGTAAGGGTCAACTTCTGCCCACTGCGCAACGTTGTGAATAAGTGTGCTGCTGCTGCCCAAGCCCCACCAGCGCGGAAATTCCAGGTAGGTTTCTACCAGCACATACTCGCGGCCTTTAAGAAAATTGGCAGCCAAACGGCGCGTCATGCGCAATATTTTTTGCAGGGTTAGTGACTTTTGCGATATAAACCTATCTAAGCAGTCAAAAGATTCTGTATCAAATTTTGCTTCAAACCACAGCTTACCCTCATTGTCATAGCTTTTCCAATGCAGCACTTTGTGCTCGGAAGCATGATAGGTAACTTTCAGTTTCTGACCGAAACGCGTGGGCATTGCCAGCGCAAGCGCGCCATCCAGTACATAATACTCGCCGCTGAGCAATAATTTACCACTGCCATAAAAGTTTTGCATAGCCGAATTTGCTAAAATGATTTACACCAGGGTTGAATCAGAGTCGTTATTGCGTTTAGCTTCCGCAGCTTCCCGATAGCCGTCTAAAAGGTCGCGTACAGCACTGAAAGAAACTACGTGATGTTTGAAGTGCTCTACCGCCGCTGCGGTTTCGGCCTCCGTTGCCTCAAAATGTTTGAGAATATTCATCAAGTGCATTTTCATATGCCCTTTCTGAATACCACTGGTAATCAACGATTTAACAGCACCAAAGTTTTGTGCCAGACCTATTGCGGCAGCAATTTTCATTAATTGTTCTGCATTGGGATGCCCCAAAATTTCAAAAGAACGGCGCACAATCGGGTGGAGATTGGTCAGCCCGCCAACAGTGCCCAATGCCATTGGTATGGTAATCCAAAAACGGAAAATGCCGTTTTCTACTGAACAATCGGTCAGGCTGCGATACTTGCCATCGCGGGCAGCATAGGCATGACCGCACGCCTCTACGGCGCGGAAATCGTTGCCTGTTGCCAAAACCACCGCATCTATGCCGTTAAAAATGCCTTTGTTGTGGGTAGTAGCCCTGTAAACATCGTTTTTGGCAATCATCAAGGCTTTTTGAAACTTAAACGCAAAAGTTTCGGCATCCATTTCGTCAAAATTACCCAAGTCGGCAACGGGACATTCTACCCAAGCCTTTACCAGACACTCCGGCGTATAGTTGGAAAGAATGGACATAATGACCATTGGGTTGCGCTCTTTTTCGTTGAAGCCTTCCTGTTCGGCTGCCCACTGCTTAAATGTGCGGGCAAACTCTTCTAAACAGGTATTGATGAAGTTCGCACCCATTGAGTCGCAGGTTTCAAAAGTGGCTTTGAATTGGTAATAATGCGGCTCAATGTGTGTCATATTGACCAGTTCTATATCTACGATACCGCCGCCGCGTTGGCGCATATTCTTGGTAATCAGGGCGGTATTATCCAGCATTTTTTCTTTCAGGTCGTCAAACAGCACGTCTAATTTCAGGAAATCGCCCTCCCACAAGAAATGCACCTGACCGATTTTTTTGGTACTGATAATTTCCGCTTTAAATCCGCCGCGGGTTTGCCAAAACTTAGCGCTTTGAGATGCCGCCGCTACTACCGAACTTTCTTCAATCACCATCGGAACGGCATACAGTTCGCCATTTAACAAAACATTAGGGGCTACGCCAAAAGGCATGTAAAAGTTGGTCAGTGTGTTTTCGCTGAATTCGTCAAACAGCTTTTGCACGGCGCGGTCGGCATGCCAATAGCTTTTCATTTCATCAATAAAAGTCTGTGGCTCATCGCTGACTTGGCGGGCTAACCATTCTAACTTTTGTTCTTTGCTCAATTTTGAGTACCCTGAGATGGTTTGCATAGTGATGAATTAAAAGTGATGCACTAAAAGGATGATGTTGAGCGATTGTTTGTTTGGTTTTATCGGACTTTCAAATATTGCTGCGCATAGCTGTAGCCCTTGATTTGCAAGGAGATATAGCGATGCAAAAGTTCGTAGTTTTCGCGGGCATATTTCAAAAAGCCGGAAGCCTGCCCGTAAACAGCCGGCATATTTAACCGATGAATCAGGTAGTAGCCGTCCAGAAAGTTGCGTACACCACCCGAAATAATCACCTGTCGGCACAGGCAATGTTCGCCCAGTTGAGCGAGTACTTCGTTGGCAAAATCAACCATTTCTGCGGCCGAATGCCCGACTGTACTCAGGCAATCGTAGGCATTTTTTTGTTCTTCATCGGAACGGAGCAGTTCCAGCAAAGCAAAGTTAGTACCGCCTGCTGCGGCAAAGTCCACAGCCGCCAAGGGCAACCTAAACAATGCCCGAAGGCTCTCCGGCCCCATACCCTGCCCGACTTCTTTTACAATCACAGGCATTTTTGTGAGGGACAGGACTTCCTCTATGATTTGCAGGGGAGGATTCTCGAGCAAATCTCCCTCGGGTTGCAGCCACTCCTGCGTAGGGTTGATGTGGATAATCAGACCATCGGCTTGCAGGCGGGCAACCATTTCCTCGGCCACATGCCACTGATTTTTTTGCAACAACTGCTCTACCTGCGCAATGCCCAAATTGGCAAATAACGGTACATCAAAGCCCATCACAGGGCGAACGTTGAAGTCTGCAAAATGTTCGTCGGAGTACAACAGCGAACGACAAGACCCCAATCCCATCCCAAAACCAAACTCCCCGCAGGCACGCGCCAGATTGGTATTAATCGTCCGCGCCATCTGTGTGCCGCCTGTCATGCTGGAAACCCACATCGGCACGTTGAAGGTTTTTCCCAAAAAGTTGAGAGGCTCTACTCCTCGGGGATGAGCAGCAAGGACAGGTTCATAGAAAAAACGGCTGTCCAACTGCGCCTGAGTAACCTGCGAATGAAAGGCCATATCAATATGGTCTTTTTTGCGGGAAACTGCCGTAGGGTCGTTATCAGCTATTTTGTCCGGTGTATTTGTCAAGATAATCGTTTCCAAAAGATTACAGAAAGTAGGTGCGCGCAGAGGCACACGTATTACAAAGCTAAAAACTGATTCCTATCTATAAGCGATGCAAGCCTGAAAATGTTTGGCAGATGCTAAGAAAATATTGCAAAACTTACAAGGACATCATCGCGGCGCAACATTAACAATTGCCTAAAACACAATTTCACGGCTGCGGTTGAGCAAGGTTGTATCAAACGCCCAATCTATACCCGCAAAAGAAACGCCATAGTATCTGTTCCATCGGCATAATCTGCAATGCCGGGCATTTGTGTTTGCCCGAAAGCTACCGTTCGGCTGAATAATCGGTTGTCGTGAGCGGCTACGCATTGCAGTTTATCGGCTTGTGCAGCCAATAGTTGCATCACCTCTTCGCGGCTGCGATAGTATTGGTAATAAATAACAGACATTGGCGATGCCAAGGCCTCATTTTCATTTAATAATACAAATCCGCTATCTAAATGTGGCACGCGATTGACCAAAAAGATGGATTTCTGATAATCGTAATTGTTGCGGTATTTGTGATTGTCCACCAAGTCGGCCAGTTTTTCGGTCTGTTGTAAAAAAGGAGTAAAATCGTAGTCTTCGGGAACAAACAATTTGGCAATGCTGCGGCAACCCAAACCGAAATACAGCATGGCATCGTATGCCAAACCTGCCAGTTCCTCCGGTGTTTCCGACCCATCGAGCACCGCTGCCGACACGCGATTCTGACGGATAATGTGCGGATATTTACCGAAGTAATACTGGAAGTAACGGGATGAATTGTCGCTGCCCGTAGCAATAATGGCATCTGCGGCTTTCAACTGCTCTGTCCATTGCACGCGCTCGCGCAGTTCAGGCGCCATTTCAAACAGCATTTCGGCCAGTTGCGGCAAAAGGAAATTGTCTTGCGAACTCATCTTCGCCGCTAACCGATGCCCGCTGAGCAACACACAAAGGAAGTCGTGAAAACCGGCCAGCGGGATATTACCGGCCATAATCACACCAATGGTTTTGGGCTGTGCAACAGGCAAATCGTAGGCGGCCAGCCATTGGCGCAGTGCGTCGGGCGCTAACATGTGGGCAATACCGTCCAGCGCTTGACGCACGTGCGAGGCAATAAACCAACTGTTGCGGGCAGCAGCTCCGTTGCAAAGCCTTTCCAACTCATCCTCAGGCAGTTGCCGTAAACGTTGCCCCAGTGCAATAAACGCCTCTGCTACTTGTTGATGCGACATCATTTGTTGAATTATTTAGAGGCGCAAAAGTCTTAATTTTGTTACGCAATAAAAAATGAATCTCCCTATGTATCCATCAGAAGTCATTTTGGAAGAACAAGGCCTGCGCGACGGCTTACAGGTTGAAAGCACGCTGCTGCCCACCGAAAAAAAGGTTGAACTCATTCACCGCCTGATGGATGCAGGGCTGAAACGGATTCAGGTCGGTTCCTTTGTCAATCCGAAACTGGTGCCGCAAATGGCCGATACAGCGGCTGTTTTTGCCGCCATACAGCAACGCCCCGATGTATCGCTGAATGCACTGGTACTCAATACGAAGGGCGTTGAGCGCGCCGTAGAAGCAGGTTTTACGCATGTAGCGGCCTCTATTTCTGCCAGCGACACGCACAGTCGCAAAAATGCCAACAAAAGCCTTGAAGAGGCTATGACAGAGTTTGAGAGCATGGTGCGCACTGCCAAAGCCGCCGGTATGCGTGTTCGCGGCGGATTGCAATGTGCCTTTGGCTGCCGCTATGAGGGTGAAATCCCTGCACAGCGAGTATTAGACCTCAGCAAACGACATTTAGACTTGGGTATTGACGAAATAGCGCTTGCTGACAGTACAGGTATGGGCAATCCGCGCCAGATGGAAGAACTGATGGGACAAATTGTTGAGATGGCCGGCCATGTGCCCGTAATGCTGCATCTCCATGATACCGAAGGCAAAGGACTTGCCAACGTAGTCGCTGCCATGCGCGTAGGCGTGCGGCATTTTGATACGGCCTTTGGAGGGCTGGGCGGCTGTCCGTTCATCAAAGGTGCTACGGGCAATATCGCCACCGAAGATACAGCTTATATGCTGGAAGAAATGGATATCCGCACAGGCATTGACATCGCTGCCATTGTTGCCATCACCCGCGAGATGGAAGAAATTTTAGGCAAAAAACTGCCGGGCAAAATAAAAAATGTATTGGGATAGTGGCCGTATCAGGCAAGCAACACACCTATTGAACGGCAACTTTCGGAATCGCAGTTTCGGATTTTGTATTTTTTATATTTAAACCTGACAGATATAAAAGATCTGTCAGGTTTAAGCGACCTTTTTTTCAGCAATTTACAAAAAAAATTTTCACAAAACCTTCTGCACTTTTGTATAAATCCGCCGACAGAGACTGTTTTCCCGCATCTCTGTCAGCGGAAGCAGATGCCTATCTACTTATTAATCAATCGTTTCAAAGCCTGTGTAGGGCACCAGAGCTTTGGGTATGCGGATACCTTCACCTGCTTTTTGGTTGTTTTCCAAAATAGCAGCTACAATACGCGGGAATGCCAGTGCACTGCCGTTGAGCGTATGTAACAATTGCGTTTTATTGTTTTCGTCGCGGTAGCGCAGTTTGAGGCGGTTGGCCTGATAGGTTTCAAAGTTGCTGACCGAACTCACCTCTAACCAGCGTTGCTGAGCGGCTGAATACACTTCAAAGTCATAGGTCAGGGCGGAGGTGAAGCCCATATCGCCGCCGCAAAGCCGCAGAATACGGAACGGCAATTCCAGCGCCATCAGCAGGCTTTTTACATGCTCACACATTTCTTGCAAGGTTTCGTAAGACTTTTCAGGAGTCTGCACTTGCACAATTTCAACCTTTTCAAACTGATGTAAGCGGTTCAGCCCGCGAACGTGCGCCCCCCACGAACCGGCCTCGCGGCGAAAACATGGCGTAAAACCCACGTTTTTGATGGGCAAATCTTCCTTGCGCAGAATAATATCGCGGTACAGGTTGGTGATGGGCACCTCGGCAGTCGGAATCAGGTACAGGCCATCGGCTGTAACATGGTACATCTGCCCTTCTTTGTCGGGCAGTTGCCCTGTGCCGTAGCCCGAAGCCTCGTTTACTACCACCGGAGGCTGTATTTCGTGGTAGCCCGCATCATTGGCGCGGTCTAAAAAGAAGTTCATCAGCGCACGCTGCAATCTTGCACCTTTGCCCTTGTAAACGGGAAAACCGGCGCCACTGATTTTATTGCCCAAATCAAAGTCAATAATATCAAATTTTTTAATCAACTCCCAGTGCGGCAGTGCGGCATCGTCCAGCGTCGGAATAGTACCGTGTTGGAAAACCACCTCGTTATCGTCGGCAGAGCGGCCGTGCGGCACACTTTCATGCGGTATGTTAGGGATGGCATATAACTGACGGGTCAGTTGTTCTTCCAACGCTGTCATTTTTTCCGACAACTCCTTAGAAGCCGTTTTCAAACCTGCCGTTTCGGCTTTGGCAGCCTCGGCCTCAGCCTTTTTGCCTTCTTTCATCATTGCGCCAATTTCTTTGGAAAGCGCATTGATGCGGGCATTTACCTTGTCTAACTCGGCCTGTGTTTGCTTGCGGGCATCGTCGGTGGCAAGCACCTCGGCAATTACCTGTTCCGCATTGGGGAAGTTGCGCTTGCCAAGCCCGGCAATCGCTTTGTCGGTGTGTTCACGAAGAAACGTTACTTGTAACATAAATTGAGCGTTTATATTTTCATCAAGCCTTAGGCTGAAATTTTTGGCAAATGTTCTATGATATCGTCAAAAGCAATATCAAAATGAGAGGCATTGTAAATACACTCGCCCCGATAAATCAGCAGTACCTGCGGCGACTCATGCCAAACGCCGAAATCCTGTGCAATTTGGTTAGAAATGGGTCTGTAAGCAATCAAATCCAAAAAATAAGGCACAAGCCCTTTGGCGCGGTCATCGTCCCAGTGGCGCTCTAAACGACTCAGCGCCGCTGCACTGATAGAGCAACGGGTGCTGTGCTTAAAAATAAGAACCGGCTGCTGATGGGATGCCTGCTTGGCGGCTTCCAAATCGGCGGCAGAGTGGATAGTGTTCCATTTCATGGCAATAACAGATAATCGGCAAAGTTAGAGGGAAATACTGACGGGAAAAAACTATCTGCCATAGAAAACCAACGGAGAACCCATGAAAAGCGGAGATTCGGTTGCCGTATAAAACCCTTTACTGTCATCTGCCCATGCGATGGCCTCCCCTTGCAACTCGGGCAGATATCTGATGCTACGCGGTTGCGTTTGCAACAGTTCGGCCAGTGGTTGCCTCAGGTTGCGGCGTTTCCAATACAAAATTTGTTGATAATTTTTTACAACCACCTCTGTCCCGTCGGGCGATAAGGAAGCAGCCGTTACCATATTAAAGGGTAACTCGCCGCGAAAAGAAAGAACGGCGCACCTATTTTGCAGCGGGAACAAAGATGTGCTGTAAATCCGCGACTTGTGTTCCCGCTTCGTAATGATTATTAATTCGTTATGTGCCGCATCAATTAGCATGGCCTCGGCATCTCTTGCCCCATCGGCATAAGTCAGTTTCAGGGTTGCAATCTGTCGGCGCGGTATTTGCCCAATTTGACCGCTTTGTATCGCCATCGGTTCGGGCAATATGTGCACGCTGATATGCTTGCGGCTTGCATGGTTGTCGCCAATATCTCCTACAAAAAGTTGCGGCTGCCTGTCTTCTCCCAATCGCGCAGCAGCCAATTCCTCCCAATCGTAAGCTGATACTTTTTGCAGCCGAAACAAAGCCTGTAACCTGCCCATGCTGTCTATCAGATAGATAAAACTATCGTCGCCACTGTCGTTGTGTATCCAAAAGCTGCCCTTGTGTCCTACGGCCGCTGCCATGCCCGATATTTCGCGCAGTTCGGGGGCAGCAATATAGCCTTTCACTTGCGGCACACCGAACGACGACTCCATAGGAAAAAGCATCTGAGGCGTTGAGCCACACGCCTGATACATCCAGATAAGCCACAACAGCACCGTCAGTACCTGACCTATGCGCATCATGGTACGTAAAACGCAATTATGTTTCATTTAGACTTAGAATCGCTCCAAATTATATGACAATGGAAACATTTTTTGCCACAAAAGCATTATATTAGCGTATCTAAACGTCAGAAAGTTCATGAAAACCTCAATAACAGCAAAAACTTCGCTCAATCCGGAAGTTGAAAGCAAACTGAATAAGCAAGTGCGTATGGAAGGTATTTCTGCCTTCTACTACCTCTCCATGGCCTCTTGGTGCGAAAACAGAGGCTTTGTAAATGCGGCAGAGTTCCTGTATGACCATTTTGAAGAAGAAAAAATGCACATGCTTAAACTCATGCGCTATATCAACGAAGCCGGCGGCCATGCCATTGCACCGGAAATCACCAATTTGCGCTATGAGTACGGCAGTTTCCGCGAAGTATTCGACCAAATTCTGGAACATGAAATTGCGGTAAGCCGTGCCATCAACAACTTGGCAGATTTCTGCTTTAAAGAAAAAGATTTCGCTTCGTTCCAGTTTCTGCAATGGTACGTTGCCGAACAGCGCGAAGAAGAGTCTGTGGCACGTCGGTTGGTAGAACTGTTCGATATCATCGGAGAAGAAGGTCAAGGCATCTGGCTGATTGACCAAGAAATCGGTAAAATGTTGCAGCAGATTAAAGCCGAGCGCGCTGCCGAAGGCGAAGAAGCGGCGTAATCTCATCTGCCATTACATAAAAAACCTGACAAGCCATAATGGTTGGTCAGGTTTTTCATTTATACATGAATTAGAGGAGTCGCTAAGCCCGTCAAATTTTAACTGCCTGTTGTTCAAAAATAACTTACACTTTTGCATACATGCAGTTAAGGGAACCCCAACATGCCTGAGATATCCCCTGAAATATTTTGCGCAATTTATTTGAAAATAAAAAATCTTCCGCGTTGCTCGTTGCTTTACTCTTCCAACAAATCGGGGCGGCGGGCTTTGGTACGCTCCAACGATTGCTGAAAACGCCACTCGGCAATGTTGGCTTCATGCCCGCTGAGCAAAATATCAGGCACTTTCCAGCCTTCAAAGTCTGCGGGACGTGTATAGACAGGAGGTGCGAGTAAATTGTCCTGAAAAGAGTCGGTAAGGGCTGAAGTTTCATCGGAAAGCACACCTGGCAACAATCGCACTACCGCATCGGCAACCACTGCGGCTGCCAACTCACCACCCGAAAGTACAAAATCGCCAATGGAGAGTTCCATTGTGATGAAATGTTCGCGCACCCGCTCATCTACGCCCTTGTAGTGCCCGCAGAGGATAATAATATTTTGAAGCAACGATAATTTATTGGCTATTCGCTGCTCGAATCGCTTGCCATCGGGTGTCATGTAGATAATTTCATCATACTTCCGCTCTGCCTGTAACTTGCGAATACATTTGGCTATCGGTTCAATCATCATAACCATACCTGCACCGCCACCAAACTGATAATCATCTATCTGGCGGGCTTTATTGTTTGAATAGTCGCGGAGGTCGTGTACAACCACTTCAACCAATCCTTTATTTTGTGCACGCTGCATGATGGATTGGTAAATAAAGCTATCCAGCATTTTAGGCAGGCCGGTAATAATATCAATTCGCATGGCAATCAGGGTTCAAGATAAATATCTATCAAGCCTTCGGGCAAATTAGTAAACATTGTTTTGGTTGCATGGTCTACCTTAACAATAAAATCATCGTTTACAGGCATCATTACTTCCGTGCCGTTGTGGTCTATGGCGATGAGGTCTTGCCCGGGCATGGTATAAACTACCTTCACCTTGCCAATAGCTCCCTGTATGGCATCCTGTACCTGATAGCCAATGATTTCATGGTAATAAAACTGCCCTTCCTTGAGCTTGGGCAACTGACTTAACGGCAAATACAAAGTCTTGCTTTTCAGTTCATTAGCCTTTTCAATAGAATCAACGCCCTCAAACTTGACGGTTATTTTTTTGTCCATAAACTCCAGCCACTCTATTTCGTATGGCACGAGCGTACCCTTCACATCCACAAGTACGGCTTTCAACTCCGCATAGGGTTGCACATCGTCCACATCAAAAACAGCGGAGAGTTCACCTGCCAGCCCGTGGGGCTTGGTGATATAACCCAACTCAAAGCAATCTGATTTCTTCATGAGGTTCTGAATATTTTATTGAAAAACCCTTAGGACTACGGAAATCCTAAGGGTTTGCGTGTACTTATCGGATAAGTGAACAATTACTCGGCTGCAGGAGCATCTTCCGCAGCGGTTTCTACTTCGGCTGCAGGTGCAGCAGCAGCAGCGGCTTGCTTTTGACGAATAGCTTCGGCACGAGCTTCTTTCACTTTGGCTTCGGCAGCCAGTTTGGCTTTCTTGTCAGCCTCTTTGCCGGATTTCAGGCGCTCAACCTTAGCTTGAATCTGAGCTTCTTTGCCTTTAATCCACTCGCTGTAGCGTGCATCGGCCTGCTCTTGGGTCAAAGCACCCTTGTTTACACCTACTTGCAGGTGCTTACGCATCAATACGCCTTTGTAAGACAAAATGCGACGGGCTGTATCGGTAGGTTGCGCACCGTTAAACAACCACTGCAAAGCCTTATCGTTGTTCAGTTCGATGGTTGCAGGGTTGGTGTTAGGGTTGTAAATACCGATTTTTTCGATGAAACGACCATCGCGAGGTGAGCGGGCATCAGCCACTACAATGTCATAAATCGCTAATTTTTTGCGGCCGCGACGAGCCAGACGAATTTTAACTGCCATTTTATAATTTTGTTTTATCCCTTGCAGAACACGTCCGCAGGATTTTCGCCACAAAAGTAGCATATTCCAACAAAATACACAAGCATAATATTTACCCCTATGAGTTCTTCCGACAAACCTGCCAAGCCATCGCATCCCTTTAAGCAACTGGTAATACAAGCCGCAATTGCATTTGTGATAGCATGGGCTTTACATTTTTTTGTATTTGAGCTGACCTCCATGCGCAGCTCTGCCATGGAGCCTACTCTGTCAAAAGAAGATTTTTTGCTCGTCAGCAAGTTGCACTACGGCCCCCGAACACCTGCCACATGGCTCAAAATTCCGCTAACAGAGCCGTTCGTTGGCGACAGCATCCCGACTTTTCTTCCATGGTTTCAAGCGCCTATATTCAGGCTGCCGGGTTTTGGCAATATAGAACGCGGCGATGTAATTTATTTTAACCATCCGCGCAAGCCGGAGAACTTACCGGCTGACATGCGCGTCAAATTTTTGGGGCGCTGCATCGGACTACCGGGCGATTCGGTTCGGATTGAACGTTTGCAAACAGCTCATTATCAAGAGGATACCACCCAAAGACTGTATCAATATTGGGTATTGATAGACCATGAAAAGCCTGTTGATTGGCTGATAGAACGCGGTTTTCAAAACATCAGCCAACTCAAAGATTTTTGCTTGATTAACTGCACGCCCGCGCAGGCAGCAGCCTTGATGAAACACACTGCCGTTCTTAGCGTGCAAAAAGCCGTTACACCGCGTGGTGAAGATACAGAAAACACATTTCCCTTTCACCGTTTTTTTGAGTGGAACAAAGCATTTCTGGGGCCGCTATGGGTGCCTCGCAAAGGCGCAACCATAGCGGTAAATGACAGTACGCTGGCGTTGTATGACTGGCTGTTGGAGTACGAACAAGGCGATGCTATCACGTTTTCGGGAACGGGTTATGAACTCGGGCAGGAAAGAAAGGCTTTGCTTGCCGGAAAGCCCATCAACCAATATACTTTCCGACAAAACTATTATTTTGTACTGAACGATAACCGCGGTTATGCGGAAGACGATTCGCGCCGATTCGGATTCGTTCCTGAATCAATGGTGATTGGCAAGGCTTGGCTTTTGCTACTTTCCTCCAACAACATTTACGATTCAAGCACCTCGGGTATGCGCTTTTTTAAAATTATCAGGTAGCAGTATTGCCCACAAAGCTCTTTCTGTCTAAAAATGCCCGTATTTCCTCTACCGAAAATCGGTCGTTCAGATGAGTGGCATATTTTAACTCCCTGATAATCAGCTTTTCATCTAAAAGAAACTCCGCCGGAATGGTATTAATAGACTCGCCGTCGGGCATGGCGTGAACAGGCAGGTTATTAAGTTTGGCCTTTACTGCCATCTGAATAAAACTCGTCAGATGGCTGTAAAGCGACTTGCGCGCCGATTCTTCCAGCCCGTAAATGCCATACCAAACCTTTTCAGGGTCGGCGATGATGGGGATGGGTGAAACGCCTTTGTGAAAACTGCTGTTGAGGATGGTTTTCTCCTTTGACTCAAAAAAGAAAATCATTTCCAGATTTTTTGAGAGAAACTCCTCGCGGTACTTTTGGAGCGTATACACACGCATGTTGCAAAACGGACAACCGGTATGTCGGAAAAAAGCAATCAGCACGCGTTTGCCTTCATAAGAAGCGAGGTCAATGGTGCGCCCGAAAACATCTTTCAAAGTAAATCGGGGCGCCGAAACGTTAAGAGATAATCGCATAGGGTTTGAGTAAATATACCACTCCTTATAAACGGCAGGGAGGATGGATTGGTTTTCATCGTAAAATCGCAGGGGTTTACAATATGTTTTTTTATAAATCATTGAAAATCAAAATACTAAACCCGACAGGTTTTGAGAACCTGTCGGGTTTTTTGTATAAAATCTACCGAATTTGTGCGGTGTGGTTGGTGCATGTTGCTGTTTAAAACTTCACGCTTACCTGCGCAAGGAAATTCGTTCCTGCCTGCGGAAAATAGAAGTTTTCATAGGTAGGCCGGCCACCGCTGATATAGCCGGAAGTATAGCCGTTATTTTCGTACAAATGATTGAAAATATTATTTACCAGCAGCCCCAAACCTATTTCACTGCAAAATTTCGGGCGAATGGCGTAACTCATGCGCAAATCGTTGGTAAAAAACGCATCTAAACTGCGGCTCAATTGCTGCGTATTGTCCAAATACTGGCGGCTCACGTACTTGGTCAGCAAAGAGATTTGCAGGTCTTTGGCAGGTGCAAAGTGCAACTGAGAAGCTGCAACAACGGCAGGAGAAAAGGCTATGTCGGTGTTTTTGTGTTCAACGGATACTTGCCCGCCATTGTCGTAATTATCTAAAAACTCGGTAAATGAACGGATTTTATTGCGGCTAAACGCTGCATTGCCTTCCCATTTCAATTTTTTGTTGATTTGCCAAGCAGCCACCAATTCAATACCTGCACGGTAGCTGTCGGGAATGTTTTGGCGAATGTAGCCGCCTACGTCGTTTACGCTGCCCGTCAGCACTAATTGGTCTTTGTAGTACATGTAAAACAAATTGGCATTAAACGCCCAACTGCCTACACTGCCGCTGTAACCTGCCTCTATGTTGTGGAGTTGCTCGGGGCGTGGGCGACTTGTCGGGCTGCTTTCCGTGTAATCGCGGCGGTTGGGCTCGCGATGGCCGACAGCATAGGAAGCATACCACTCGGAGGAACCTTGCAGGTAACGCACACCTGCTTTGGGATTGAAAAACAGCAGGTTAGCATTTTGAGTAACGTTTTCTAAACGGTTATCGTAGCCCAAAAAGTCGTAGTTGATACGGCGCAGTTGCAAATCGCCAAACACAAACAGACCGTCTGCGAGTTGGTAGTTGGCACGGGCATAGGCGTTGATATCGTCCTTGACTGCGTCGTTGTCGTAATAGCGATGACGGATGTTACTGTTGCCCGCAAAACGCGCCCAAATTACTTCGCCAAAATGCTTGCCCGAGTAGCGGTTGGCAGCACCGCCAAACTGAAAATCCAGCACGGGTGCATCGGCACGCAGTTGCGGGCTTTGGTAGCTCAGTTGCCAAGTGAGCCCGTAGAAGTGGTTGTCTAACCAACGGCGGCGGATGAGGTCGCTGCGTGTAATTGTCTGATTTCCAATTTGCACAGGGGCTATCTGATAGCGTGAGAGGCGGTCGTTGGGGCGGTATTGTTCATAATAGCCGCGTCCGCGCGTGTAGTGCAGGGTAGATTTCCAGCTCCAGCCATTGCCGATGTCGGTTTGCCAAATGAGTTGATAGTGGTCTTGCTGATAGTTGTCGGTTTCATTGTCATAGGTTTGCGAATTAAATCGGCGGTTGCCTTTGCGCAATTCCTCCTCGGGAACGCCGTACCACGCCTGATACGTCTGCTCTTTACCGCTCCATACATTGGCCGTAATGTTGCCTTTTTTGGTCAGATAAACACCTGACAAATAAAACGATTTCAGGTCGGAAAAGGCACGGTCTATAAAGCCATCGGAGGTGATTTTGGACAGCCGCCCCATCATTTTGAAACGATTGTTAATCAGCCCCGAATGAACGACCACATTGTGCCGCCACGTATTGAACGAACCGTATCCGTTGGTAATTTCCGCAGAGGCTTTATCCTCCGGCGCAAGTGTGGTAATATTCACGCTCGCACCGAAAGCTCCCGCCCCGTTTACGGACGTACCTACGCCACGCTGAATCTGAATTTGAGACACAGAACTTGCAAAATCGGGCATATTGACCCACCAAACGCCCTGCGATTCGGCATCGTTGAGCGGCACATCGTTAATGGTAACGTTGATGCGGGTAGGGTCGCTGCCGCGAATACGCATTCCTGTATAACCGATACCTGCCCCGGCATCGGAAGTAGTAACCATGGAAGGCGTAAAATTGAGCAGGATGGGTAAATCTTGCCCCAAATTTTGCGGCGCAAGGTCTTTCTTGTCCACAAGGGTTTTGGTAATCGGATAGAGGCGCGTACCGAATACGTCCACCTCCTTGCTCCACAAGGCAGTAGCGACAAGGCGAATATCCAACATTACATCTTGCTGTAAATCAATGCGTTGTTCGTAGCTCCGATAACCTACAAACGACACTTGCAGCGTGTACGAACCGGCAGGCAAAGCGGAGAAACTGAACTTGCCTTGCTCGTCGGCGGCAACACCCTTGCCCGTTTCTTTCAGCACGACAGATGCGCCGGCAAGCGCTGCGGCATCATCGGCAGCCGAAATTTTACCCGAAATACTGAATTGTGCCCATGCAATTGCATGGAAGATTGCCAAAAAGGCAGTTAAAAGGTACTTTTTCATAGTTCCGTCAGTGTTTAAGTGGTACAAAAACCCGACGGTGTTCTGTGGGGGAAGAAGGCGACTACATGCAGAACAAATGCAGTCTTTTGGTCAGATGTAAACTCCCTACGCAGGCATTACCCCGGTCAGGTTATACGGGTATCATCTCAGCCTCCTTGCCAGTGGCACAGGAAACACCCCGGTGAGCCAATTGCTCGCTGCAAAGTTAATGTATGCGATTGCGTGTTTACAAGAGGGAGCTATGTTTTTGAGCGAACATTTCGTTATTTCGCAGTGCTGAAAACCGATTGCATCTTGACTGCCAAGCTGAAAATATTACTCGCCATTATTGTTTTGGAATTAGCCGCACTGGGCTTTTGGTTTTATCAACACGGCACCGGTACGCCTGCCAATGCTTCTGTCGGCGAAAATTATTTTACCCTCACCGATACCGCCGGCATAGACCGCATCGTATTGGGTAAAAACACGTTCAAGTTGTCCAATGGCGAATGGCAACTCAATGAGCGCTATCAGGCAGACAAGCCGCTGCTGCGCGAACTTTTTATGCTGTTGCGCAAAGTGGAAGTGCAACAACTCATCACGGGCGCAGAAGGCGAATCGCTCCGCAAAGACCTTGAAAATCAGGGACAAACTGTTGAGTTGTGGCGCGGCAACCAACAGGTACTGTCTTTTAAAGTATTCGGCTTCAAGGGCAATGCCTATGCTATAGCCAAAAACAGCAAAGCACCGGCCGCCCTGTATATCCCCGGCTACAGCCTCAATATTTACGAGGCACTTACCTTGCCCGAAGGCGAATGGCGCAATAAAAACTTAGTCAGTACAGGCTGGTTAGGCATCCGAAGCCTGCGCATACGCTATTCCGAAACACCTGACCAAAACATTGATATTCGCCGCGACAACGAATTTTACAAAGTAGCAGGGGTGCAACAGCTTGATTCTGCTATGCTCTATCGCTACATAGAATCCTATCGCGGCTTTCGCGTCTATTCGTTTGTAGATAATCCCTCTCTTCGAGACTCGCTCCGCCGCCTGATTCCTTTCTGTGAAATGGAAATAGAAACACTCAACGGCAACAGCGGCATTAACGTATATGCAGGCAGAAGCGGCATGTATGGCATCACACAACCTGCCAATGAGTTGGTGCAATTAGAACCGCGCTATTTCGCCCGATTCCTTGTCCGTCGCAAAGATTTTGAACGCTAAAATAGCTACATCTCAAAAATGTGCTAATTTTGACAATTGATAACGTGAAAGCCATTCTAATAACAGCCATATGAAGTTCATTATATCCTCTACTGCTTTACTGAAACAAATTTCCGCACTGAGCGGCGTTATTGTCAGCAACCCCGTTGTACCTATTTTAGAAAACTTCCTCTTTGAAATCAAAGATAACACGCTGACAATCACCGCTTCCGACTTGCAAACTTCTATGGTGGCAGAAATGAGCGTGGAGTCTGAAATGAATGGCAGCATTGCCGTTCCGGCAAAGATGCTGGCAGATACACTGCGCAACCTACCCGAGCAGCCTGTAACCTTCACCATCAATCCGGATACTTATATTATTGAACTCAATTCGGAAAACGGCCACTATAAACTGGCAGGAGAAAATGCAGCCGACTTTCCGCGTGTGCCCGAAGCCAAAAATGCGGAAACCGTTGAACTGACAGCCGAAGTATTGTCAAGTGCCATTGCTTACACCCTGTTTGCAACCAGCACCGACGAAATGAAACCGAACATGAACGGCGTTTATATCAACTTGCGCAATACCGATGCAACTTTCGTTTCTACCGACAGCCATCGTTTGGTTCGCTACCGCCGTTTTGATGTAAGTTCGCCTACCGAGGTAGCGGTTATTATCCCTCGCAAGGCACTTGGTTTGCTGAAAAATACGCTGCCTTCGGACAATACGCCGCTGCAATTGGCTTTGAGTAAGTCAAATGCCTTTATTTCATTTGCCAATATTCGCATGGTTTGCCGCCTGATTGACGAGCGATTCCCCGATTACGAATACGTAATTCCGGTAAACAATGACAAAGTGCTTGAAATAGACCGCGCCGAGCTGCTTGGCTCATTGAAGCGCATCGCCATTTACGCCAATAAATCAACCAATCAGGTTCGCCTCAAAATCAACCCCGACAGCTTGGAAGTATATGCCGAAGACATTGACTTTTCTAACGAAGGGGAGGAAAAACTGCCATGCGTCTATGAAGGCGAAACCATGGAAATAGGTTTCAATGCCAAGTTTTTGATTGAAGGTTTGAGCAACCTGAACTCCAAAAAAGTAGTTTTCAAGCTGTCCGAACCCAACCGCGCAGGTCTGCTTGCTCCTGAAACTACCGATGAAAGCGAGGATATCCTCATGCTCATCATGCCTGTTATGCTGAACAGCTATTATTAATCTGCTGATGGTCAGAGTCCTCTTTGTTTGCTTAGGCAATATTTGCCGTTCGCCACTGGCGGAAGGAGTGTTTGCTCATTTGGTCAAGGAAGCAGACTTGGCTCACCGCTTTGCCTGTGACTCCGCCGGAACAAGCGATTATCACATCGGAGCTTTGCCCGACCGACGCGCCCGAAAAGTCGCCGAAGACAACGGTATAACACTGCCCAGTCGTGCACGTCAGTTGGCCGCCGACGATTTTTACAGGTTTGAATACATTCTGGCAATGGACAGAAACAACCTGCACAACATCATACGCCTGAAAGAGCGCGTAGCCCCCGACAGCGCTGCCAAGGTGATGTTGCTGCGCGAGTTTGACACCGAAAAGGACGAACTTTTGGAGGTAGATGACCCTTTCTATGGCTACATGAAGGATTTTGTTACCTGCTTTCACACCGTTCGCCGCAGTGCCGAATCTTTATTAGCTTACTTGCAAGAAAATCACTGATACAATGAAAGACTACTTTTTGCGCCTTTATACCTACAATCACTGGGCAAACGACCGCTATTTCCAACTGTTTGACCGCCAAAGTGAGATTCCCGACAGGGTTCATTTGCTCATGAGCCATGTGTTGGTTGCACAAAAGTTGTGGCTTTCGCGAATCAAGGGCAACCCCGATTTGTCGCTTCATATCTGGAAACCGCTGCCCATAGATGAATTGAAGGCCATGGCGGTTGAAAATACGAAAAACTGGCTAGCTTACCTCAGCGAGTCTGACCAGAGCGAGTTTGACCGCATGATGAGCTATCAAAACTTCCAGAAAATAGATTACACCAATCGGGTATCCGATATTATCATCCATACAGCCAATCATGCCACCTATCACCGCGCGCAGTTTGCCGTAATGTTCCGCCAGATTGGCATAGACCCGCCCAATACCGATTTTATCACTTTCGCCCGTGAGTTTTCGGGGGAGTTGAATTTGGATTAAGGAGATTTTTATACAAAAGCGTAAACAGTTTGCAAAAAATATTTTGCGTAAACTATTCAAAAGCAAATTTTTAAACCTGACAGGTCTTAGAAACCTGTCAGGTTTATTTATAAATAAAAGCGACATCCTTTTATAAGGAAAAATGGCGCTTTCTTATGCACAAAATCCGACTTCAAACAGTTATTTTTTAGCAGCTTACATAAATATTTTTTGCAAGCGACTTTTTAGACCACTAATAGGGACGATTCATTTTACTTACTCAACACCTCTACCATGCGAATCATCTCAGCGATTTGTTCGTTTTTGTGCTTGAAAGTTTCTTTGAACGGTGTGTATTTAATCCGTCCGTTCACAATACCAACCATGATACCGGCCTTTCCGCTCAGCAGCGCCTCAACGGCAGCTAATCCCATGCGGCTGGCTATTACCCTGTCCACAGCGGATGGAGCGCCACCGCGCTGAATATGCCCCAAGGTAGAAACGCGGATATCCAAATCGGGAATTTCCTTTTTTACTTTCTGGGCTATCTCTGTTGCATTGCCCGGTTGCTTGCCTTCGGCTACTACCACAATGTAAGAACGCTTGGTTCGCCCCCAACCGATTTTGAGTTTTTCTATAATCTCGTCTAAACTGTTAGGCTTTTCGGGGATGATGGCCATCTCGGCACCGCCACCAATGGCAGAACGCAAGGCAATATAGCCCGAATCGCGCCCCATCACTTCAATGAAAAACACGCGGTCGTGAGAATCCGCCGTGTCGCGAATTTTATCTATCGCATTCAAGGCTGTATTAACGGCTGTATCAAACCCGATGGTAAAGTCTGTTCCATACAAGTCGTTATCAATAGTGCCCGGTGCCCCGACAGTAGGGATACCATACTCTTCGTAAAAAATTTGTGCACCCGTGAAAGTACCGTTGCCGCCGATAGCCACCAATCCCTCAATATTATGTGCTTTCAGTTGCTCGTAGGCTTTCTGGCGACCTTCTTTGGTGCGAAACTCTACACTTCGTGCCGATTTGAGGATGGTTCCGGCACGCTGGATGATATTGCTGACCGACTGAGACGTAAGTGGCTGAATATCACCATTAATCATACCATTATAACCACGGTAGATACCGAATACATTGACATCGTGATGCAATGCACCTCTGACAACCGCACGAATACATGCGTTCATACCAGGAGCGTCTCCACCTGATGTGAAGACGGCAATATTTTTCATTACGGGAGTACCTATCACGTTACTGTTAGAGATGATGGAGGGCAAATTTCAGAAAATTCTTTCGCTTATTTAATAGGTTTGCCCGATTTTGTTGTTTGATTGCCAAAAATTAAAAAAGCGAAAGCGATTATTAATAAATCTGCAAAAAACACCTATTGCCATCCGATTTATTGCAAGCGACGAATATCATCCCACAAGCGACGCATAATGTTGCGCTCCTGCGGGTCATATACCCAGTAGTTATCAAACTGTTCCACTACCTGCAAGTTGGGTTTTTGCGAAAGCGTAAGGCTATGGAATTTTGTGCCCCGCGATTGTTCTTTTCGGATACGCCGCAGTAAATCCTCCCTGATATCAAACATAACAAAGTCCGAAACCATCATTACGTCGGCATCTTTGTAGTCGGCGGTTTGCAGCACATTCAGCGCCTCCGAAAGTGCGGGTGTGATGTCTGTGCCGCCGTCAAAAGACATACACAGAAAATCAACAATTTTATCTATACTGTCGGCGATATTCAGCAGATTGATAGTTTTAATACCAATAGAAAAAGAAATCAGGTAGCATTTGCGCTGCTCTTTGGCAGCCATTTTCATGATAGCGAAGCACAGCACTTTGGCTATTTGCGAAGGCAACCCCTCCATACTTCCGCTGGTGTCTATGCAAAGGATAAAAGGCCCTTTCTCTTTGCGCTTCTCGCGGCGATGGGTGGTAAAGGAGACCTTGTCGCTGTGCACAAGGCTGCGCCCCTGAAACTGGTAACTGAGCAGGCTTTTATCGGCATACTTTTGCAAAAAGAGTGCTTCCGTTGCCTGATTGCCAAGCAAAGCCAGCTCGGATGGCAGCAGATTTTGCAGGTCGTCGCTTTCGCGCAGGCCGCCTATCTCGGCTTTTAGTCGCAAGTCGGTTTTCCACTCCTTGCGGACAATTACCTCGCGGAAAATTTCTTCTTCCACTTCGGTTTGTGCCTCACGCATACGCCCCAGCAGGTCGGCAAGTTCCTGAACGGCCTTTTCGTTGGCAAGCAATTGCTGGTAATGGTCTAATACATTGAAGCCTTTGTCTTTCCACAGGCCGCGGCTCATATCCCAAAAGTGGCTGACTTCCATCGCAAACGGATTAATCAAGGTCATCAGTTTGTGAAACTCCTCCACCTTTTTGTTGAGCAGCTCGGTAAATTCCTCTTGCGCCTTGTCCATTTCCTCCATGTAGTATTGCAGATTTTTGGCCGAAAGAAGGGCATTCCACTGTGCCAACAGGTCATCAATCAGCACATCTAACGGCGATTTTTCTTCGGGCAGGTTTTGCGGCGACAAGCGGCGGGCATTCTGTAATATGTTATTATCGGCAAGCAAGGTTTTAAATTTGGTTGCGTAAAAGTCCTTGTCAAGCTCTTCCCGCGTGTAATTATTCGCCAAAAAATTGATAAGCACATACCATGTATCTACCCACAGGTGCGTAGGTTTATGGCTCCACGCCTCAAACATGTCATTTTCTTGCTGGTAAGGATTTTTAGCGGCAATTTTTTTATCCGCATCACGCATCCATTTCAATACATCATGGATGATTTGCTCGGTAAGCGGTCGGTTATCGCTGCAAACTTTTTGGATGAGATTAAAGCCCAGCATTTTATCAAGTGCCTTTTGCAGGTAGTCAAAATACTTGCTTTGCTGATTTTGCAAGAGGCTTTGCAGGCGATAATCGCTGATGGTACTGCCTGAAAGACGTGCATGAATATAGTGGACTAAAAATATACGTACCGGTTTATCGAATACATTTCCAAATTCGATAAAGCTGCTGAATTCCTGCTCAAGTTCATAGGCGGTCATGCTTGTAAAACCGCCGCAAACGTGATTTGTTTAGGGTAAAATCATCAGAGTTGTTTTATTTTCCGATTGACTATTTTTTCTTCCAAACAAAACACACAAAATTGTTCGGTGATGTTCCTGCCGTCGGGGTAACGGGTTGGGGGGATAGGGTTGTAATTCGCATAATGCAATAGCACTTTTAGCCCCATTGCCTCATGGCAATAAAAAAACAGTGGCAGTACGCATAATGCAACTGCCACTGTTAAAAAAATTAATCTAATCCAAAGTTCTCGATTACTGCTTCACTAATTTCTCCGTCCAAACTTGGCCGTCTGCCTGACGGATTTGCAGCAGATATACGCCGCCCGCCATGTGGCTCAGGTCAATGGTTTCGTTCATACGGCGACCGCTGATGCTCTGGCGGCTGATAACGCGCCCTTGCATATCGCTGATGACTACTTCGGCTTGGCCATCCACTGCCTGACGACCTTGCAGGGTAAACATACCATTACCCGGGTTAGGATAAACCTTGAAGCCCATTTTTGCCTCTGCTGACGCAGACTCTTCTGCCTCTACTCTACCGTTGGCCGATACGTAGCGTTCGGCTGTGAAGTTACAGTTACCTACCTGTACGGTCAGGCGATACCAACCGGGGATAGCAGCATCCACTACCTGAGTTGTACCTATCGGCTGACCATCGCGTGTCCATGTATTACCTGCGGCAATCGGTGAACGCAAGGTGCGTGTGCCAGTTGCCGAGATACCCTCACCAATACCTAATAGTTGCGTAGCTGACACCAATTGGAAACTTGCCGCAGACGGGATGCCGATGATAGTGCCTTCGGCTGTTGCTACGTCAATGCGCACGCGGTAAGTACCCACAGGCAAATTGTGGGTCTGAGAGCTTACCAAGA